>CAYXHC010000005.1:0-53909 GCA_964464905.1 uncultured Lachnospiraceae bacterium | reverse complement strand
CACCACCGTGCGGGTGATCGCAGGGGTTCATTACGGAACCGCGAACGGTAGGACGAATGCCCATGTGGCGCTTTCTGCCTGCCTTACCGATCTTGACGGTGTCGTGCTCGATGTTGCTTATCTGACCGATCGTAGCCTTGCAATCGAGGCGAACCTTACGAACCTCACCGGAGGGGAGACGAACCTGTGCGGTGCCATTTTCCTTAGCCATAAGCTGAGCCTGAGCACCTGCGGAGCGTACGAGCTGCGCGCCCTTGCCGGGGTAGAGCTCGATGTTGTGAATGATAGTACCAACGGGAATGTCAGATATGGGAAGCGTGTTACCGGGCTTGATATCGATCTTGGAGCCGGAGAAGAGCACGTCGCCGGGCTTTACACCAACGGGAGCGATGATGTAGCTCTTTGCGCCATTTTCATACTGAACGAGTGCAATGTAAGCACTTCTGTTGGGGTCGTACTCGATACCGATAACGGTAGCAGCGCCTTCATTCTGACGCTTGAAGTCAACGATACGGTACTTAACTTTGTTACCGCCGCCGTGGTGACGAACGGTGATCTTACCGGTATTGTTACGTCCGGCATGCTTCTTCTTAGTAACGATGAGGCTCTTCTCGGGAGAGAATTTGGTAACCTCATCAAAAGAAGCAACGGTCATGCCACGTCTACCGGGAGTCGTAGGCTTATATTTAATAGTAGGCATTTTGTTCTGACCTCCCTAATTAATACATACCTTCGAAGAACTCAATAGGCTTGGAATCTTCGGTGAGCGTTACGATCGCCTTTTTCCAAGCTGCAGTGTATCCCTGGGATACGCGGAGTCTCTTGGGCTTTCTCTTCATATTGATCGTATTAACTGCGGAAACCTTTACACCGAAAAGCTTCTCAACTGCAGCCGCGATCTCGGGTTTCGTCGCCTTCGGTGCAACACGGAACGTGTACTTCTTTTCACCGAGTCTGGACATGCTTGCTTCAGTGATTACCGGAGCAAGGATTACGTCTTCTGCAAATTTCATCACGCGTAAACCTCCTCGATTTTTTCTACCGCACCGCGTGCTACGATGAAGGTATCACAATTAAGGATGTCGTAGACGTTTATGGTGTTATACTGAGCAGTCTTAACGTTGGGGATGTTAGCGAAGGACTTAACCACGCAAGCGTCGTTATTATCAAGAACTACGAGAGCTTTCTTCTTCGCACCAACAGCTGCAAGCATATTAACCATGGTCTTCGTCTTGTATTCGTTGGTTTCGATCTTATCGATGACGATCATATCGCCGTCGGCAACCTTGCTGGAAAGTGCGCTGAACATAGCAACGCGCTTAGTCTTCTTGGTCATCGAAACACGGTAGCTGCGGGGTTTGGGGCCAAGAGCAATACCGCCGTGTACGAACTGAGGCGCTCTGCGGGAACCCTGTCTCGCACGACCGGTACCCTTCTGTCTCCAGGGCTTCTTACCGCCGCCGGAAACTTCGGTTCTGGTGAGAGTAGACTGCGTGCCCTGTCTCTGATTGAGAAGGTACGCTCTTACAGCCGAATGGAGGACCGCACCGTTGATGTCGGCCGCGAAGATCTTATCCGATAATGTGATTTCACCGACGGATGCGCCGGTCATATCAACCACTTTAATGTTAGGCATTCTCTTCTCCTCCTACTTATGCTTTCACGCTGTCGCGGATGAATACAATACCGCCGCGAGCGCCGGGAACAGCACCCTTAACTGCGATAAGATTCTTTTCTGCGTCAACTTTAACGACAGCAAGGTTCTGAATGGTAACCTGTTCGTTACCGTACTGACCTGCCATTTTCTTGTTCTTAAATACACGAGACGGGCTGGAGTTAGCACCCATAGAACCTACTTCGCGGTGGATAGGACCGGTACCGTGGGTCATACGGAGAGTTGCGTTACCCCATCTCTTAACTGCACCGGAGTATCCGCGGCCCTTGGTAATGCCCGTTACATCGACCTTTTCGCCTGCGACGAAGGTATCGGCGGTGATTACCGTGCCAGCTTCTGCACTGCAGTCTTCAAGACGGAATTCCTTCAAATGGCGCTTTGCAGCTACGCCCGCGCGTTTGAAATGACCAGCTTCAGGCTTAGAAACCTTCGACTCTTTCACGTCCATGAAACCGAGCTGAAGTGCTTCGTAACCGTCTGTTTCCTTGGTCTTCTTCTGTACTACGGGACACGGACCTGCTTCGATTACGGTTACAGGAATCATGTTACCGGCTTCGTCGAAGATCTGGGTCATCCCGAGTTTCTTGCCTATAATGGCTTTCTTCATGAGTTTGTTTCCTCCTGTTTTGGTTATTGGTCAGGGCGGTGGTAGTCCGGGAGCCACCCCGTTCGCCATGACATGACCTAAACTCGAACCGTGCGCGTAATTTCTTCATTATTTTCCGCGTCGTCATTCGGATCAGTGGCTTTTTGTTGTCAGTTGGAAATTAAAGCTTAACTTCGATTTCTACTCCTGCAGGGAGCTCGATCTTCATCAACGCCTCAATCACCTTCTGTGACGGCTTCTTGATAACAACGAGTCTCTTATGTGTTCTCTGTTCGAACTGCTCACGGCTGTCCTTATACTTATGAACTGCACGGAGAATGGTCACAATTTCCTTTTCGGTAGGAAGCGGAATAGGTCCGGATACTTCGGCGCCGTTTGCTTTAGCTGCCTCAACTACCTTAACGCTTGCCGCGTCTACGAGAGTGTGGTCATAACCCTTTACACGAACATTGATCTTATCGTTTGCTGCCACGTTTGCTGCCTCCTTATATTATTACTACAAGTGGGGCGATGTACTGTACACGGCTTCGTGCGTTTATTCCTCGTCCAAAAATAGAACCGACCGGCGTTCACACAGGTAACACCGCATCGGCGGCTATATTGGGCATAAAACGCGCACTTCACCGTACGGTTCATTTGGCCCGCCCGACTCTTCGGTCGGACATACTCCACGGAAATTTCCTGCACACGGCAGCTACCTTCCGCTTCTTCGCACACCAAGCTTATCAATTTTATCACAGAAACCTTGATATTGCAATAGTTTTCTGACTTTTATTTCAACATTTTTTCATTTTCACGGATAGAAATTACGCCAAAGTTTGCGTGCGATTTTTGTGCATTTTGCACAACGTCCGTTTTCAAGCAAAAAAGCAAGATCCCCAAGGCGCAAACCTCGGGGATCTGTATTTTTTCTTTCACAAGCCTATCATCAACCAATGAGAGCGGAAACAAGCTGTCCGTTTACACAACCGTATACGCAATCACCAATAACGTAGATAGCAACGTGATACCACACGTCGTTTTCATACGTTTCAGCAGTCTTAGTGTGGTCGGTGAGAGAACCCGAAGAGCAAGACTGGAAGCAGGTCTGCGTGTTGGTCCAACCGCCCTGATTCCATCTGATGAAGTCAGCAGAAGCGGGATCGGCAACGTCTTCAACGACGAAGTAAGGCATAAAGCCTTCAGCACCACCGTCTCTGCGAGCGTCAAACTCGAAGATGTAGTTATTCCAGTCCTTGTTACCAATGCTTTCGGTAAGGATAATGGCAGCGCCGGTCATAGTCGTGGAAACGTAATCGAGCTTGAGGATATTACCGTGCTCGTCGCCGTTATCAACTACAGCCCAGTCATCGTGCCAGTCGCCGCCGTCAACGAGAGTGGTCCATTCGCCGTCGTTAGCATCAAAAGCAGTCCAAACGGAATCGCTGAGAGTCTCGTTGGAGAAGTCGTTTTCATAGATAACATCGCCGGTGAGATAGCTGGTGACCTTGACGTTGTCAATGGAGTACTTAGTGCTCCACGTACCGAAGCCAATGCCGCCGAAGAGAACGTCGTCAGCAGAAACTTCCTTGTATGCTTCAAACAGCTGATTTCCGTTGACATAGATCTTAACGGTGCTGGCAGTCATATTAACGCTGAGAGGGAACCATTCGCCGTAAGCGCAGTTGTATGCAAGGTCGATGGTATCGACAGAGATAACGCCGTCTACGCAATGCTTAACGGAAACGGAAGTGTTGTCACCGTCGCCGATGTCGAGAACATAGTAGTTTTTCTCATCCTTAACGCCGAAGTAGAGCTTAACGCCGCCGGCGCCTTCTTCAAGCATTATTTTAGCAGAGAAACGAACGAGGTTCCAGTCTGCACCGCCCATAACCATCATACTGCCAGTCGTTGCGGTATCGATAGTGAGAGCATTATTGAATGTGGATTCTTCGCCTTCCTTAGCAGCGGGAGTTTCGATGGTCTCGATAACCCAGTCTGAAGCTTCGCCGCCCCATGTGCCGCCGTCAGCGGTCATGAAAGTAAATCCTTCGAGATTATTGTCGTCATCTTCAAAAGTCTTGTCAATAAGAGTGAAGCCACCCTGTACGGAAACGACCTTAATGTCGTCGAAGTATACTTTGCCGTTTTCGCCGCCGACAGCAAGGTATCCGCCAAAATCAGCGTCAGGGTCGGGGTAGTAAGTGTCGTCATCATCGTCACCGTTGTCTTCATTGCCGCCTGCGCTCTCAGTATCGTCGCCGGTGTTGTCGGTGCCGACAGCATCGTCGGAATCACTGCCAACGGGGGGCATACCGGAATCGTCGCTGCACGCCGTGAGACATACAGATACGAGCATAAGAAGCGCAAGCATAATAGCTGTAAGCTTTCTCATTTCAAAAATCCTCCAAAATAAATCGTGTTACCAATCAGGTTTCTATCATTATATCACATATTCACGCATCTTGTCAACATCGACACAGATATGTTTAATTAATAAATAAAACTATAGTGAGCTCCGCAAAAATCAAAACTCAAGAGCAGATAGAGTCCTGCAATCCGCTTTGATCTTACCGTAAAGCTCAGTATACACAGCATAAAGCTCCGCGTATATCTTTGCATTTTCCGGTATGGGGTCACAATGATCCTTTACCTTTATGACCGCTTCGCAGGCTTCACGCACACCGCCATAAATCCCCGTACCCGCTGCCGCAAGAAGAGCCGCGCCAAGGGCGCCGCCTTCGTTTGATGCCGCCGTTTCAACCCTGCAGTTAAAAACATCCGCAAGCATCTGTCTCCAAAGCGGACTCGACGAGCCGCCGCCGCAAGCCATCATCTCACTGACCGTGATACCGGCGGCGCTGAAAAGAGAGAGGCTGTCAGAAAGAGCGAAAGTAACACCCTCCATAACGGAACGGAGCATATCATGGCGGGTATGCCTCGCTGTAAGGCCGATAAAAGCGCCCTTAGCGTAAGGATCAAGGTGAGGAGTGCGTTCGCCCATAAGATAGGGCAGATAAAGGAGCTTATTCGAGCCAACGGGAATCCTTGCTGCATATTCGTCCATAACGCGGTATACGTCAACGCCGCTCAGCTCAGCTTCTCTATATTCTTCAGCACAGAAATTATCACGGAACCAGCGGAGCGAAAGTCCCGCAGACTGGACGACGCCCATAACGTGCCATTCTCCGGGCACAGCCGAACAAAAGCTGTGAATCCTTCCCCTGGGATCGTACGCAATCTCAGGACTGTGAGCAAATACGACGCCGCTCGTCCCAATGGTGGTGAACGCTTTTCCGCCCACCGCAACGCCGCATCCGATAGCGGACGCCGCGTTATCGCCGGCGCCGCCAACGACCGGAATACCCGCAGGAAGTCCCGTGAGCCTGGATGCCGACTCACTTATAACGCCGGTAACGTCAGAGGATTCGTAAACACGTCCGAGAAGGCTCTTGTCTATTTCAAGCGCCGAGAGGACGTCGTCGGACCAACGTCGCTCTGCGATATCAAGAAGCTGCATCCCAGAAGCGTCTGAGACCTCAGTCGCTTTCTCGCCGGTGAGCATGAATCTGACATAGTCCTTCGGAAGAAGGATAGTTTTGCATTTTTCATATACGTCCGGCTCGTTTTCCCTCACCCAAAGTATCTTCGACGCCGTGAATCCCGTAAGTGCCGGAGACATAGTGATCTGCATAAGCCTTTCCTCCCCCACGCGCTCCGTGATCTCGTCGCATTGCTTTGCCGTTCTCTGGTCACACCAGATAAGACTGCGGCGAAGCACCTCTCCGCTGCCGTCGAGCATAACGAGTCCGTGCATCTGTCCGGAAAGACCGACGCCGCGTATTTCACTTTTATCAACGTTTGCAGTCACAGCAGTGATCCCCTCGACGGTGGCTTCCCACCAGTCTCGGGGCTCCTGCTCTGCCCACCCCTCGTAGGGCTGGTAAAGAGGATACTCAACCGTTTTCGAAGCAAGCTTAACGCCCGTCTCATCAAAGAGAACCGTTTTCGTCCCCGACGTGCCTATATCAATACCAATAAGATATGCCATAACAAACCTCTCATTATATTATTATCCGAAACAATTATAACACATCACGCACAGAGCAATCTCTCACATAATCGTGATAATTAAGACGATTTTTTGTCTTTTTTATCAGAGGAGCTTTTCGTAAGCGAGTCGCACCCTGTCGCCATCTCCGTGAGAGAGCGTAATTTTGCCGCAACGGCTGAATCCGCGCTTTTCGAGAAACTTCTGCATCACAATGTTCCCCCTGTGAGTGTCCACACGCAGAGAAACAGTGCCGGCCTCTCTTGCCATTTGTTCGATCCGTTCAAAAAGATAGCCGGCAGCACCGCATCCGCGGTATGCTTCTGCCGTTGCTACTCTGTGAACAGCGACGTAACCGCCATCCTCCGAGAGCCATTCACCATCGATGACGTCGTAATCGCGGTCGGGAGCAGGCATCATTACCGCAACAGCCGCGATCTCACCGTTTTTATCGTCACACGCCGCCCAAAGCATCCCCGACTCTATATCCGACGCCGTCACGTCGCGGGAGGGGTAGCCGTCCTGCCATTGGTCAATGCCGAGAGCGCCTATGGCGCGCCTGCCGTCGTTGTATACGGAGACCGCTGCATCAAGCGCTTCACTTTCGAGACGAACGAGCCGATACGACACGTCCGCCTTCGGTGCGAACTTCTTCTTCATTCTATTATATACAAGCGAATCTGCCGAAAGTGCCGCCACCGCTATAGCTGCAAGCAAAACAAAAGCATTGCCTATGATTGAATAGAGAGTCACGGTGTCCCTCATATAAACGTCGGCAACAAAGTAGCCTTCCGTATTTATCGGCAGCATCTGCATAACCTCACCCGAAGGAGATATGATGCAGGAATATCCCGTGTTGCCTGCGCGCGCAACGTATCTATCCGTCTCAATGGCGCGAAGCACAGCCTGAGCCGTGTGCTGGTATAGTGCCGCACTTTCCCCAAACCACGAGTCGTTAGTTGAAACGGTCAAAAGCTCAGCGCCGTCATTCACAGCCTCACGGGCAAAATCCTCGTAAATGGAATCAAAGCAAACGAGTGCGCCCACCCTACCGTATTCGGTGGTTTGAACTCTTGCGCTATCACCGGTAGCAACGGTGCTCTCAAACATAGAAAGTGACGCAAGAGGCGGCACCAGAGTCTTCACCAGATTCTCATAGGGCACGAATTCGCCAAACGGAACAAGCCTTCGCTTGCAATAGACGTTTTCCTTATCTATCTCCCCCTCGGAAGAAACGGTCACAACTGCGTTATATTCACCGTATTCACCGCCTTCAGCCTGAAGCTTCCAGAAACCCGTGGCAAGAAGCGTCACATCGTTGACGTCCGCCGCGTTCGAAACGAAGTTTTCCAAAAACGAATACTCGTTCAAAACGTACGGCAAGGAGGTCTCCGTCCAAAGCACAATATCGGCTCCGTCCTCCGCGGCCGCTGTAGTGAGTCTGCCGTATATGCTCGTGAGATTATAAAATCCATCGTCCGCCCATTTATCCACAGACGACACGTTCCCCTGAAGTACGCCGACGGAAACGCGCCTTTCCGCGTCATCTGTCTCACGGCAGACGTTAATGATGGCGCCGGTGCTGAGATTAATGGCAAAGATCGCCGCCGCAAGTCCAAGGGAAACGGAAGAAAGCACGGCAGAGTTTTTTCGAAAAAGCAGCGATGACGCCACATATCCGTTCACCGCAACGATGACGAACGTAATAAAATACGAGCCAAAAAGCGAAGCTGCTCCGAGGAAAACGGGGGCGAACGCTTGCCCAATAGCAAGCCTGCCCCACGGCACTCCGGCCCAGGTCAGCGTTTGCGCCCATTCGAACACAACATATATCAGTCCGTAGACGACGGGCGAAAGAAGTCTGCCGCGACTTCCCTTGAGCAGCCGCGAGCCTGATACCAAAAGGAACAGCGGCACCTGCCACGCGGCGAACACCGCCTGCAGAAGAGGGAGTCCCAGCCACGCAAACAACACAGCAACGAGAGCCGCTGCCTTTGATAGTCCCGTGAAATCCAAGGGGTACATGGTCAGAAACCAATGCCACACAACGAGATAATAAGGATAAAAATATATAAAACCAATCCTGTACGCCTTTTTTACTCTCACCTTTCCCGCCTTTTCCGCAAAGGAAAGCAGGACGAACATAAACGGAACCATCGACACCCACTGAAGCGCTGCAGGCACGAAATACGAAACCACAAGTCCCGTGACAACTGCAGACAGCGGCATTGCTGCAACCATCAGTATTCTTTTCAATAGGAGCATCTCCTTTCATAAATAAATAAATAAGCATCGGAGGGATTATAACATCACCTCCGATGCGATGCGTTTTTAACTGTTCGATCGATAGTTATTTGAATTCACGCATAAAATCAACGGTCTTTTTGTCGAGAGAAAAGCTCTTTCCGTCAAGATACGAAAGCACGCCATCGTAATCGCCCAGATGGAAAGTGATGCGCCACGCGCAAAGCGCCTGAGATCGGTATCCGTGCTTTTTGTCAGCGGCGTTCTTACCGTATCTGCCCTCTCCGAGAAGAGGCCAGCCTGCTGATTCCATATGAGCACGTATCTGATGGGTTCGTCCCGTCACAAGCTCGATCTCACAAAGGGATATCTCGCCTTCCCCGAAGGGAACCGTAGCCACACACTTATATTTCGTGACTATCTCCTTCGAGCCGCGAACATTCCCCCGATACACCTTAACACCGCCGTCTCCCTCGCGTCGCAAATATCCGCGAAGAGTGCCCGATGCAGGTTTCGGTTTTCCGTGAACGGCACAAAGATAGCACTTCTCGATAAGACGGCGCTTGATAATATCGTTCATTTCACGGAGTGCCGTGGCGTTCTTCGCCGCGATAACGAGACCGCGCGTGTTTCTGTCGATGCGGTTGCAAAGAGCGGGCGCAAACGTATTTTCCCTTGCGGGGTCGTATTCCCCCTTGCTGTAAAGGTACGCCTGAATATGTCCGATAAGTGTGTTCTTGTCGTCCGAGGCTTCGCCGTCGGCATCTCCCGAGTGAACGAGCACCCCTGCGGGCTTATCGCATATTATGATATTAGCGTCCTCATACACGACGGTAAGCTTTGGCTTTATGGATTCAACGGGAAGCTTTTTGCCGTCGGCAAAAAATTCATCGCTTATAAAGAGCTTTATCTCGTCACCGACAGAAAGTATCTGCGATGGGTCGGCGCGTTTGCCGTTGACCTTCACGCATTTCTGGCGGATATACTTGTAAAGAAGCGATTTGGGCATCCCAACCGTCGCCTTCGACAGAAATTTATCGAGGCGCTGTCCTCCATCGTTTTCGCCGACAGTGAGAAGTCTCATCAGAGAGTTCCGAAGATTCTGTCGCCTGCGTCACCGAGACCGGGAACGATATATTTGTTATCGTTGAGGCATTCATCGAGAGCGCCCATATAAATATCAACGTCGGGGTGTACGCTTTCGAGATACTTAACGCCCTCGGGAGCACCGACGAGGCACATGAACTTGATGTTGGTGCAACCGTTATCCTTGAGCATTGTGATAGCGTCAACGGCGGAGCCGCCCGTTGCGAGCATAGGGTCGGTTACGATAACGAGACGATTTGCAATATCATCAGGAAGCTTGCAATAGTATGCAACGGGTTTCTTCGTTTCGTGATCGCGGTAAAGACCGATGTGTCCCACTTTTGCAGCAGGCTCGATCTTAAGGAATCCGTCGGACATTCCCATACCTGCACGAAGGATCGGAACAACAGCCATTTTCTTACCGGCAAGCATCTTCGCTGTCATTTTTGTAAGAGGAGTTTCGATCTCAACGTCTTCAAGAGGAAGATCACGGGTGATCTCATAAGCCATAAGCATTGAGATCTCGTAAAGAAGCTCACGGAATTCTTTCGTTCCCGTGTTCTTATCTCTCATTATTGTGAGTTTATGTGTTATAAGGGGATGGTCCATTACGTGAAGCATATCGAATATTCCTTTCAAGAATAAATATTATTCTCTGTATATTATAGCGCTCGAAAGTATTTATTTCAATAGACAGCATAAAAAATACGATCGGATCCGCATTTTTTCGTAAACATTTATAAAATTATGTCCTCACGAGGTGGAATTTTCAAACAAACGATTAATTTACATAGTTCACGACCAATGATATAATATAAATAAAATCGAAGATATTATTTTTCATCATACAGAAAGGCAACCGTTATGAAAAAACTTCGTGCAGGTATCGTTGGCGCCACCGGTATGGTAGGTCAGCGTTTCATCACTCTACTTGAAAATCATCCTTATTTTGAAATATCCGTTCTCGCGGCAAGTCCCCGCTCCGCAGGAAAATCCTACCGCGAAGCCGTTGGCTCCCGCTGGAAGATGGCGACTCCCATGCCCGAGCACGTTGGCGATATGACAGTATACGATGCCTCCAACGTTTCTGAGGTGTCCGAGCTTTGTGATTTCATCTTCTGCGCCGTTGATATGAAAAAGGCTGAGGTCCTCGCGCTTGAGGAAGCATACGCAAAGGCGGAGACACCCGTCGTTTCAAACAACTCCGCTAACCGCGGCGTTCCCGATGTCCCCATGCTCATCCCTGAGATCAATGAATCTCACCTTGCAGTTATCCCCCATCAGCAGAAGCGTCTCGGCACCACCCGCGGCTTCATCTGCGTTAAACCCAACTGCTCCATTCAAAGTTACGTTCCAATGCTGACTCCCCTTCTCCATTTCGGGATAAAACGCGTTATCGTTTCCACCTATCAGGCTATCTCCGGCTCCGGCAAGACTCTCGCCGAGACTCCCGAAATGATCGACAACGTAAAGCCCTTTATCTCCGGCGAAGAAGCGAAGAGCGAGCAGGAACCTCTCAAGGTTTGGGGCGAAGTTGTGGACGGTCTCATCGTTCCCGAAAAGAACGTGATGATCTCCGCACACTGCGTTCGCGTTCCCGTTTCCGACGGACACCTTGCGTCCGTTTTCGTAGACTTTGAAGAAAAACCCACCCGTGCACAGATCATCGAGGCATGGAACAGTTTCAAGGGCAAGCCTCAGAGCCTCCGTCTCCCCTCCGCCCCCGAGCAGTTCATCACCTATTTCGAAGAGGAAGACCGCCCTCAGACCGCCATTGACCGCAACATCGGCAGAGGTATGGGCGTTTCCGTGGGCAGACTCGAGGAGGATACCATCTTTGACTACAAATTCATCGGACTCTCTCACAACACGCTCCGCGGTGCCGCAGGCGGCGGTCTGCTTTCCGCTGAGCTTCTTTACCGCGAAGGATACTTGGTTTCTAAATAATTTTTACAAAATTATTTGCAGATTACCGCAATTTTATGTTTATTTCGCCGCGCTTTTATGGTATAATATAGTTGCGATAAAGAAATCCGATTTATCGTAATCCAGTTAAAGGCGGTAAAGACACATGAAAACAACAATAATCGGTAAACAAATGAACGTGTCGGAAGACTTGAAGGCTCTTGTTACAAAGAAGATCTCGAAGTTTGATAAGTTCTTCCGCGAAGGTGCCGAAGCCTTTGTAACCTTTAACCGCAGGCACGATCAGGAATGCCTTGAGATCACTATTTCCGCAAACGGAACTCTTTTCCGCAGCGAAAAGAAGAACACCACCTTCCAGAATGCACTCGACGAGTGTGTTGAGGCTATCGAGCGTCAGATCAGAAAGAACAAGACCCGTCTCGAAAAGCGTATGCGCGAAGGCGCGTTCACCGTTCCCGTTGAGGAAGCGATCCCCGAGTTATCTCCCATCGAAGAAGAGAAGGAACTCATCATTCGAACGAAGAAGTTCCCCTTCAAGCCTATGACTCCCGAAGAAGCCATCCTTCAGATGAATCTTCTCGGTCACGAATTCTTCGTATTCGTTGATTCTCAGTCAGAGGACACCTGCGTTGTTTACAAACGTGACGACGGCAACTACGGACTGATCGTTCCGGAAAGATAGTTTTTCAACAATAGACAATGCAAATATATAATCCCCCGACAGTATATATCTGTCGGGGGTCTTTTTGCAAAACAAAAACGCGAAGAAAGCTTCGCGTTTTTTCATTGGTTTATTCTGTCTCGTCGGTTTCGGGCACGTATCCCTCGGGATACTCAAAAAGAATGATGTTACGGAACATATCAACGTGCTGTTCGTGGAGCTTTTCATACTTTTTCTTCCCCTTGAACGCCGATATGGTGGACACCTTACGGATACAAAGCACCGTATCCTCGGGAAGATCCTTCATAGCGCCGAAATACTTTCCGAATTTGATGGAATGGATATACACGCCGCATTCGTCGAAAAGCTCAATTTCCGCAAGCTCCTCCTCGGTGAAGATGGAGGAAAGCTTCACAAAGCCGCCTTCCTCTCGAACGCTTTCGTAAAGTGAAGGATCAAGCAAACAGATCACCGCCTCGCCGGCAAATATCTCCATGCCAAACTGCTTATTGTTCTGCGAATTTGCCGCCAGATCTATATAAAATTCTTCACTCGCTGCCTCTGCCTCCGCTTTCAGCTTTTCAAGCTTCTCCTCCGAGACACAAGTAAGGGTGATCAGGGTCATTCCCTTTTCACCATCCTCATTATAGTCATCCATGACCTCTCTCATGGCAGACTTGAAGCTGATAACATCACCGGCGGACAAATACTCGGGTCCCGCATACATTATGTAAACGTCAGGTACCTCACGTGTGACCATCTGATACGTACATATACCCAAAACGATAGCAAAAAACGCCGAGATGATGACCTTCCACTTGTGGTGATACCAGAAATTTTCAAGCCACGACTTCGCCGCATCAACGTTCGTCCCCATTCCTATATATTCTATTTTGTCGTTTCTTTCGTCGTTTCTGTTGTTTTTATCGTCTGCCATTGATACGCTTTTCCTCTGCAATATTCTAAAATACAGTATATCACGAAAACTCATCTTCTTCAAGAATTTCAATTTCATTTTACCGCGCAGCAACACAAAATTCAAATTCCCGACAAAAGATCCCGATCTGAATCGGGATCTTTTGCGTCTATCATTCAAAGGAACAGCGAGCAACCTGCCCGACGGAAGTGGTCGCACAGTTCCTTAAGTTCCGTCTCGGTGGTCTTGAAGATGCGAGAAAGACACTCAAAACAGAAAAACTCCATTGTACCTCGGTTTATGAGCTTTCTCGTGAGAGCGATCTCGTCGGGCGTAAGCTCGCGGCTGCAGTCGCGGCACGTCATCTTTTTTCAAGACGAGCGATATACATTTTGCAGTCGTGCGCCTTAACGTTCACTCGCATATATTCGCGGTATCTCGCCTCACCGCCGTCGTCAAGAATATCTCTTGCAACAACGTCAAAGCCCGCTGATGCAGGAAGACCGAAATCACTGAAGGTCATATAGATATCGCTGTCATGCTCGCTCATATTGAAAAATCCAATAGCGTAGGTGCCGTCGTCAAGGTGCTTCATCAACACGCGGAGTTTGTCGTTCCACATATGCTGCGTCCACATGGGCGGTCGTGCTTCCGCATCCTGATCGATCCTTAGAAGATCGTAGTTCATAACGAGCTTTTTCGTCGTTTCATTCATCGCGCGGATATCGCAGCCAAGCATAAGGGGAGCTGAAAACATACACCAAAGGGAAAACTGTGATCGGTAGTCGGCATCGTTGCAGCCTGTGGTGCCCACGAGTCCCTTACCGTACATACCAACAGTGAGCATATCGATGTCGTTGAAGCACTGGGGTGCGGAGGTGCCAAGCTTGTCAAGCTGGCTCAATGCGATGCGGCGGTAGGATTCGGGATTGTCGAAAATGTCTCCGGTGGAACGGTACATGTGAGCACCCGTGGAACGGATCCAATCCCAAACGTTATCGCTTCCCCAGTTGCAGGCGGAGAAGAGAATGTCTCTGCCGGAAGCGCGGAGCGCAAGCCCCATCCTGCGGTAAAGAAGCTTGCCGTCGATCCCCTGCGGTTTATAGCAGAAGTCGTATTTCAAAAAGTCAACATCCCAGGACGCAAAGGTCTCAGCATCAAGGAACTCGTGATCGAAGGAGCCGGGGTAGTCGGCGCAGGTGCGCTGTCCTGCGCAGGAATACATACCGAACTTAAGTCCCTTTGCGTGGATATAGTCGGCAAGATCCTTCATACCGTTCGGAAATTTTGACGGTTCGGGTACGAGCCTGTCCGTCTCGGGATCGCGTAGCTTTTTACTCCAGCAATCGTCGATAACGATATACCGATACCCCGCATCCCTTAGTCCAAGGTCGATGAAAGCATCGGCGCTCTCTCTGATAAGCTGATCGGAAATATCGTGTCCAAAAGTGTTCCATGTATTCCAGCCCATAGGCGGACGGTTAACTAACATATAATTGCCCTCCGATATCCGCAATCTGCGGCAGATTTATGGCGATGCACCGCCGTCTGGTTTTATTTTAACATACTTTTTTCACGAAAACAAGACAAATCGCTAACCAAACAGGCACATTATTGTTGTCTGGCAGGAAACGTCAAATTGATTTTTCCAAACAAATGTGATAAAATACCATAAAATAAATCAAAGGAGCGGAAAAATGGGCACTTATATTTTAACCAGTATGTTTCCAAACGGATTCAGCCAACAAAACGCAAAGCTCTTGGATGAGCTTATCAATCGTCGCGAAGCGTTTGCGTTCGTTGCATCCGAATTTGAAATGATACACAAAAAAACAGACAAATACTACCGCCATTTTCTCGCGCTCCTCGCCGATGCCGGCATCAGATTTAATGAAAGCTTCGTCGTTGACGGAAGAATGACACCGGATGAGGCGATAAAAACTGTCGCGGAAGCGAATGTAGTATGGCTCGCCGGCGGAGACACGCCAACACAATTCGGATATTTTCAAAAGTACGGGTTGACCGATATCATACGCCGCCACAGCGGAACCATCATCGGAATGAGCGCAGGCTCGATCAACATGGCTAAAATCGCCATCTGTACATTGACCTGCGGGCATACAGAGCAGTTGATCTACCCTGCAATCGGGTGCGTTGATATCTCAGTCGAGCCGCATTTTGATGCAAGGAACGTCACAGACGAGCTAATTAACCTGTCACAGGATCACACTATATACGGATTATGCGATGATGCCCTCATCATCCACCGTAACGGCGAGACCACCTTTCACGGAGACGTATATAAGCTTCGCGGCGGCATCATAACAAAGCTATAAAAAAGCTTACTTCCCCGGGGAAGTAAGCTTTTTTATTCGCCGATCGCCTCGCGTGCTAGCGAAAATCGTTTCACCGAAGCTGAATTCTGCCGTCAACGACCGCTTGGCTATCCTTCAAGTGTGACGAGCCTGCCGTTTTCGTCCAGCGTGTATCCAAACTGCAGACAGTACCCCTTCATCTTATCGATTATTCTGTCGTATTCGTCTCCGGCAGAGGGAGTGGGTTTGAAATCGTTGCGCTTCGTTATGCTCGAAATAGAGCAAGGAATGAACGTCCCATCCGCATCTTCCGCAAGCACTCCGTCAACGACTGTGAAAGTACACTGAAAGATCCCGCTGTCCTTATCGTCAGGATTGTTGTTTCCGCCGTAGCTGAAATTGCCGAGACTATAGCATATATAGCGACCGTTATAAATCTCCATTGCCTGCAATACGTGAGGATGATTGCCAACGACGAGATCATATCCCCATTCTATAAGCTTATGACCAAGCTCGATCTGATATTCTTCGATAACGGGCGTCTTTCCGCCGCCCCAATGAGGGCACGCAATAACTATGGAACACCCCTCTCCGCGAAGGTAATCGTAGCCGTCCTTCAGCCATGTTTCAACTTTTCGTCCGTCGTAGACCTCGTTCACCGAGACGAATCCTACCTTGACTCCCTTCACCTCGTATATGAGATAAACGTCATCATAGCAATATGCGATGCCGCCCTCTTCAAGGACCTCTATCGTTTCAATGAATCCCGATTCACCGTAATCGAGGCGGTGGTTGTTGCCCATAGTCGCCACCTCAACTGAGGAACCGGTCATAACGTCGATATATTCCGGTCTGCCCTTGTGATTCCACGTCTTTTCCTGAATATCCTCGGAATTTGTCAGGGATCCTTCAAGGTTTATAACTGTTATATCGTCGGACTCGAATATATCACGAACGTTTTCGAAGAAATAGTCTCCGCCATAGTCGTCGTAATAATCGTCGAAGGAACCGTTATACTTCATTTTTTGATTTCTTCCAAATGTGCAGTCCCCCGTAAACGTGACTGTTATCTCCACGATCTCCGGCTCGGGAGGAACCGTTTCCGTTTCCGTTTCCGTTTCCGTTTCCGTTTCCGTTTCCGTTTCCGTTTCGGTTTCAGTTTCCGTCTCGGTTTCCGTCTCGGTCGCCTTGTCGGTGCCCATGTCGGGAACCGCATCCGCATCCGTATCGCTATCGCCTCCGCCGTTTCTGCCGTATGCGGCTAATCCCACGAAAACAACGCATAAAATAATCGCCACAGCCGTCAGGATCAGATATACTTGCTTGTTATTTTGCATCTTTTTCTCCGTTTCGCCCAATATCGGTAGTGTGTAGGAATATTTTATCATAAATCGACACACAGTGACAACCCATTCTCAAAAGATTTGCAAATCATACCTTCCTCACCTCATCTGCGTTATGATCGCAGGTGGCAGATGCGATCTTTCAATGGAGAGCATCCGAGCCTCAGAGACAAAAAGGCTGCAACTCTGCGTCACAGCCTTTTTTATCATCAGTTGATGCGCACGTATCCGCACGCTTCAATAAGCGTCTGCCCTTCGTCGGAAAGCAGCCATTCAATAAGAACGGAAATGTTTTCATTTTCGTTGTTGGCTCGGTAAATAGCATAAAACTCCGCCACGATAGGATAACTTCGATTTCCGATATTCTCCGCGTTCGGATATACACCGTTAACGGAGATCATCTTAACGGAATCGTTTTCAACGATCCCGTCCATATAGTAGCGGAAGGAAAAACCTATAGCCCCACCGGAGATTGCCAAAAGACTCTTTCTACCGATCTCATATTCACCCATAAAGCGCTCAAAGGTCGTTTGGCTTCCGCTTCCTTTCAGTCTTGTCACGGGATTGATGATCCTGTCTGCGCCGCCTACCTCCGACCAATTCTTGTATTCGCAGGCGTATATCTTGCGTATCTCCTCTGCGGTGAGGCTGTCTATCGGATTATTTTCATTCACGAAGAACACGAATCCCTCAAGTCCGATGGGAACGTACATAAGAACCACGCCCTGCTCATCTGCATATTCCATCTGCTCTGCGGAGGGACCGGCGCTGAAGAAGATGTCGGTGTCACCGTCTACGATGGCTTCAAATCCGCGCACCGTGTTTTTATACTGCATCACGCTGTCTATAGCGAAGTTTTCACCGTAGTAATTATTATCGGAAAATACTCCGCCCTCATAAGTGACACACCCCTCCGGATATATATTATCTATCAAAGCGGCGTAAACCGGCACCAAGGCAGCGGCACCGTCAAGAACGGGAAGGTCTTCCGTCAGCTTCAAGGATGACTCTATCCTCGGTAAGTCCGATGCCTCTTCAAAAGGCAAATAGCTGCCCACGTCTATCATCTGCGCCTGAGTTGCGCTGCTAAAATTGTTTGAGAGCCTGCGGGTGAGAAGCTGATACATGCTGATATTGAACGCAAGAAACGTCAGCGCCACCAAAAGAATAACTGCGATCTGTTTATATAGAGGCTTTCCAAGCTTCATTTTATCACCACAGCTCCTTTCCGATAAAATAGATGATGGAGCAATGCTGATAAGCGTAGACTGCATATATGAAATGCGCCAGCGTTACTGTAAGGCATACGCCTATAACCAAAAACAAAACCGTGTAAAAGGTGCGGTCCTTCATTTCGCCACCTCACATAAAGGCTACAGCCATAAACATAAAGCCAATGAATCCAAGCACGACAACCGCAAGGATCCCCGCCATAACAGACGAAATTATCAGCATAAGCTTGCGTTTGGCCATTTCTTCAAGCGAATATGTTCCCGGTGTCGCTTTGTTCTGCTTCTTTGCGGAAAAATAGCGATATAGGCTAACGCCGAAAAGCACGATCAGTATTGCAGGTATCGAAAAAAACAAAACATTATAGATGATAGATTCGAGCATAGCGCACCTCCGAAAAGTTTTTGATTATAATATATTATACCACCTCGGCGTATGCTTTTGTTACATCTTGGATAAAGATTTTACTCTTTGGGCATGGTATTCGTCCATTATCTTAATAATGTCCAAAAATTGCTCCGCAAAAAGTTTTGTCAATTTCTCGGCAAGAAAAAACCAGAGAACCAATGTCAACCCGGATTTCCACCGCAGGCTCTACTTTTGATCTTCTATGAGCAACTCAGGAAATAACTGTTTTGCGATACTAATGCTGTCTTGATCGAAAAGAACGATGCTCACATTCAGATCATGCTCTTGCGCAGAAGTGCCCAAAGCGTCCACGGCTACTGATAATGCTTGATCCTTCGGATATCCATATATTCCAGCAGAAATTAGAGGAAACGCTATACTTCTACATTCACTCTCCACAGCAAGCTTAATTGTTTCTTTGTAACACGACCTCAGAAGCTCTTCCTCACCATTATTACCGCCCTTCCACTTAGGACCAACTGTATGAATGATGTGCTTACAAGACAGCCTGTGGCCCTTTGTAACCTTCGCTTGAGCAACCTTACAGCCTCCAAGTGTCATACATTCAAGAAGGAGTCCCTTCCCTGCCGCTTTATGAATTGCGCCGTCTACGCCACCTCCACCAAGCAGTGAGGAATTCGCTGCGTTTACGATTGCATCGCAAGACATCTTTGTTATATCACCCTGGATTATTCTTATAGACATATTATCTCCTTTTCAGAGGCACACAGCCTTATATATAAGCGCAACAAACATAGTCATTAGATAAAATGGAACCATCGCCAACACCGCAATAATATATTGCTTTGCAAAACAACTATCTCTTTTTCCGTTTTTGAGGACTGTTAACAAGCGAACCACCTCGTAATAGACAAAGCTTAATGTCACACCTAAAAATGAGAAAGAGAACAAATAGGAAACTATAAACATGCCCACAAGCGTAACAATTTCCAATATCAATCCATCGATCGGGATTTTAGTTTTACAATTCCTGCATCTCCCTTTGCACAAAATGAAAGAAATGATTGGTAGTTGATAAAAAGGTTGTATCGGAGCACCGCATTTATCACATACACACTTCGATGCCAGCACAGGCAGAGTGTTTCCCTTTGTTAGTCTTAACATATTTGTTGTTGCAAGTCCACTAATATGAAAATACACAAAGAAGAGAGCTGCAATGATAATTATTTGATCCACTTCCTTCACCTCTCTATTTCATTTTTCTTAGTTGTAAGATATCCCCACTCAAAGCGAGTGGGGATATCCACATTTTGGGTATTTAATTATTTAGTGCCGCGCTTTTTCTTCTTAAGGATGATGAACACCGCAAGAGCAATCACAGCCGCGCTCACACCGCCGATCGTTCCCCAACGAATCGGCTTGTTCGCCCAGAAGATCATGAATGCGCTCATAGATACGGACACATTCTTGATGGTTGTATCATAGATGTTAGTTGCATCAGTCTCTCCGGTTGCACAGTCCGCACAGATGATCTGCACATTCTGATACAGTCCTTCAGCGATCTCGAACGTAATCTTTCCGTCATTTGCTTCGAGTTCAGCCACAAGCGCCTCGCCTGTCAGGTTGATTATTTCCTTAACAATCGTGCCATCCTCATCTACTAAATTAACGATGAGAGACTTCAACTCGCCGCCATCATCGGTGGGAATAAGTGTAACGAGCTGCTTGTCTGTCTGATATCTGCCATCGTTTGCGATACCGGAAATAGTCACAACAGGTGCCGTGCGGTCAACAACAAACTCAACAGCAGCTTCCTTAACGTCGCTGAATGCGTCGTTATCCGCCTTATCTTTAGAAGAAACGACAAGTTTATATTCGCCCTCTTCAGCAAATAGTTCCTTATTCACCGTGTAAGTGTACTTCATCCAAGCACCGATGCCGCTTTCTTCAGTTATGGTGTAATCCTTATCCTTTTCAAGCACCTTGCCATTGAGTGTCACGGTGGATTCTTTCAAAGGATCGGCGTTGATCTCAACGATAACAATATCGTTTTCAACATTCTGAACGTAATACTTTGCAACAACGTCAGCTGTGTTCTCGTCAATCTCAAAGGTTGAACCGTCGCGGTTAACTGAGAAGGTCACAAGAATATCTTCACCTGCTCGTTTTTCAACATAGGTGCCACTATCTGCCTTTTCCAGAGTCACCTCAGAATATGCATTTCCGGCCTTGTCAACGATCGTGCAAGTAATACGATAGATACCGTCAGCATCGATATTGGTTACAGTGAACACTTTGCCGTTCTCGATATCGGTTATCTCGCCGATATCAAGCTGTTTGGTTTCGAACGTATCACCATTCTTGACCACCGCGGTCAATACAGGAATGAATATATCAAAGTTGGTATCAGTTGCAGTCATCACGAAGCCAATATTACCTTCGTCGTTGTTTGCGGACTCATCAACGATCTTCTCAATGGTGAGAACAGGGTTGGTCATATCTACGTAGAATGTCTGTTCTGCGATATCTGCAGCGTCGTTGCCGGCTTTGTCCGTGTAATCAAAATCAAAGACATAGAGTGAGTCGGCTGCGTAGGTAATCGTAGCAGTATGAACATCGCCATTAGAGGTCCAGTTGCTTACGGTAGGAAGTGTTGCTTCTGCACCGTTATCGGTAGCCTTCAAAGTAATCACGAGTCTGCCGGACAGCGTTTCGAAGTTGTGCTCTGTAACAGTAATCGTGGCAATTCTCTGTGCCTTATAGTAGTTGCCGTTAAGAACCTCGTTATTGTCATAAACAACGCTTACGACAGGAGCAGTCTTATCAATGGTAAATGTCCAGGGAGCGAGGGATTCTTTAGTATCCGGCTCAATGTTGGGGTTCAGTGCCTTGTCTACGCAAGATATAGCCAACGTGTAATCGCCATCCTTGTTAAATATGATCTGTGCAGTATGGGTGGTTTCATCACCATTTTCGCCGGCTGTTACAGTCTTCCACTCGCCGATCTCAGGAATGTAACCGTCGGTGTTGGAGATCTCGATCGTGAACAGTTCCGGATCAAAATTGCGCTCGGTAACAACGATCGTTGCGGTACGATTTGCATTGAAATAAGTACTATCCGTGAAGGAAGTGTCACCATCATTGTTATCGTAGGTCATTTCAATCTTAGAAGGAGTAATATCGATCTTGATATTACCCGCAACGGTTGTGCTTATACGCTCGTTACCTGCATTATCAATTGCAGTAATTACAACAATTACATTGTTGCTGTTGAACTCACTTGCTGCAATGTTAATCTTGCCGGTCCAAGCTTTAACAAGGTTGTCCGTGTCAAACTCAGCACCTTCGGTCATACCATTCAGATCAAGGAGAACACCTTCTTCTTCTGCATCGGTGTCAGTGGTGTAGATCTTGTAAGTGATCTTATTCAAACCGGAGTAGTAGCCGTTTGCAGATGCATCACCACCGGTATACTTAGGATCTACAACCTTCAGATTTACGATCACATCCTCACTATAGTAACCATGTACATTGGGTGCAACAGGGATGATATCGATTTCAGGAGCATTTGTTTCGCCCGTGGGCTGCTTGTCGTCAACGACAATGCCGGTAGAATTCACGATAGAAACATTGCCTGCTCTATCTTCTGCTCTGAAGTAAATAACGAACTTCTCGCTGGGATCAACAACGATGCCATTCTCGGCGTCGTAGTCCAGCCATGCGCCATTCTCGCTATAATCGGTAACTGTGGCAACCTTCTGATACTTAAGAGACTCAAGACCACTGATGTCGCAGTCAGCGTCTAGTTTAACAGTAACAGCAGCACTATAGAATTTATCAAATGCAACACTATTAGTGCCAAGAACAGATTCATCATTAATCGTAATAGTAAGATCTGTAGGCGCACTCTTATCAATCGTAAATTTTTCAGGCGCAGCGGTGGTTCCGTAATCAACGGGTTTGACATTCGCATTGCCTGCGAGGTCAGAATACTCAATGTTGAAGGTGTAATGAGCCTCGGCAGTGAACTCAATCACAGCAGTATGAGCATCGCCGATATGAGTCCAATTAGCATCGTTTTTCAGGTAATCGGTATAAGATTCAACAGAAGAACCGTTTGAAGTGATGGTTGCAACCACATCTTCTGCGATGAAATTATGCTCAATAACCGTAATGGTAGCCTTACGGTCAGCCTTGAACTGATCACCGTTATTGCAGGTATTGTTATTGTATGAAACGTTAATGATGGGATTGATCTTATCGATGGTGAATTCATCCATCACATAATCATCGTATACATTGCCGGAACGGTCAGTGTACTTAATGTCGAAGGTATAATCCGCGTTCTCATTAAATTCGACAGTCGCAGTATATACATCGCCGTTCTTGGCAAACTCAGGCCTCATCTTGGTAACGGATTCAGTGCCATCATCCAGAGTCTTGCCAACAGTGATTACAAGAAATTCATCGTCAAGATCTGCCGCGTAGAAGTTTGCTTCAGTGATTGTAATAGTAGCAGTTCTGTCAGCACTGTAGTACTTGCCATACTGGACGTTATTGTTATCATACACAACGTTAACACCGGGCGCAACATTATCAACTACTACGACGTTTTCGTCCACAACACCTTCGCCATTACCCGCTTTGTCCATAACAGTAAACGATACATTACCACGGAACTGTGCGGGAATCTCAAAGGAATAACTTGCCTTGTCACCATTATAGGTGATTGCAGAACTTTCAACAACTACATTGGCCTTGCCAATGTTCGTTGCACTTGCACCATCCTCTACAGCATAGGTATAGGTGAAGTAGTCAACACCGGCATACTCATCTGTTGCTTCGATGGTGACCTTTACAGGAGCCTTATAGAATCCAAATGTTATGGTCTCAAGCAATACTCCAACAAAGTCAGGTTCATAGGAAATCTTGAGATTTTCCGGCTTGCTCTTGTCAATGCAGAAATCTTCATCAATCGGAGCAGCCTGTGTATTTTCAGCGAGATCGGCATACTTCATATCGATTGCATAATTGCCTTCGATATCAAGAACGATCTGTGCAGTCCATGTGTCTCCATTCTGAGTCCAGTTATCCTGATTCTGAAGATACGTTGCATATCCCTTAGAGCTGAGATCAACCGTCTTAGTGCCGGTTACCTCCTTAGCAACAACGGAAAGAACGATGTCGCTTGCACGGAAGTTATGCTCTACAACAGTGATGGTTGCAGTTCTATCTGCCTTGTAGTACTTTCCGTTGGCAACAGCATTGTTATCGTAGGAAACGGAGAGAACAGGGTCAATCTTATCAATTGTGAACTCGTCCATCTCATAGCTGTCATATACGTTGCCGGCACGGTCTGTATACTTGATATCAAAGGTGTAGTCAGCATTTTCGGTAAACTTTATCTTTGCAGTATAGACGTCGCCATCCTTTACAAAGTCAGGTCTAACCTTAGACAACGTATAGGAACCGTCATTAAGTGTCTTGCCAATGGTGATTACCAGATATTCCTCAGTTGTTCCGGGAACAAGATCAGTCATATCAGCATCAAAAAAGTTAGATTCAGTGATCTTTATGGTAGCTTCTCTATCGCCGTCGAAATACTTACCATTCTTGGCATCTACCTTGTCATACTCAACAGTGATACCGGGTGCAACTTCGTCCACAACAACACACTTCTCATCAAAAATGTCCTCGCTGTTGCCAGCCATGTCGGTAACTGCAAAGGATACAAATCCCCTGAACTGTGCAGGAATAGTGAAGTAAGCCTTAGCTGTCTTTCCATCATTGGAATCAAAGTCTGCATGACCAATTACAATGTTAGACTGACCAACATTTGTTGCACTGCTGCCCTGCTGAACAGCATAGGTATAAGTGAAATAATCAATACCGGAGGTTGCATCGGCGGCTTCAATAACAACCTTGACAGGTGCCTTGTAGAAGCCAAAGGTGATATTCTCAAGGAGAGAATCAATAAAGGTTGGTTCATAAGTGATCTTCAGATCTACAGGCTTTGTCTTATCGACGGTAAATCCCCAAGGCGCCGCCGTTCCTGCTGCCGGTGCAGCACCGTTATCGGCGTTTTCCGCCATATCCTTGCCATTTACAGCAAATGTGTAATGAGCGTCGCCAGGGAAAGGAACTTCTGCAGTATAAGTATCCGCAGCATTTTCATCCTTGATCCATTCTACCTGCGTTACATTTCCATTAACGAGAACGTTCATAGCGTTCTTGTTGAAATTATGCTCAACAACAGTAATCGTTGCCGTTCTTTCAGCCTTGAACTGATCATCATTTACCGCATTATTGTTATCATACTTTACCGAGATTACGGGATCTGTCTTATCGATAACGAACGTCTCGGCAGAATATTCATCATATACATTTCCGGAGCGATCGGTGTATGTAACATTGAACGTATAATCAGCTTCCTCGCCAAACGTGATGGCAGCAACATACTTGCCGTCTTCAAATGTGAATTCGGGCATATAGTTTACAACCTTGCTGCTTCCATCGTTATATACGATATTGGCAGTAATGTTCAGGTATCCGTCTCCAACATCCTGAGCAAAGAAGTTCGCTTCCTCGATCTCAATGGTAGCCGTTCTGTCGGTATTAAAATATTTACCGTTGTATCCCTGCTCAGGACTCCAGGTAACAGTTACGCGGGGGGGAATAGTATCAACAACAACCACTCTATCATCGGTCTTCAATTCAGAAATCTGACCGGATTTGTCCATAGCACTGAATGAAACCTTGCCACGGAACTGTGCGGGAATCTCAAAGACAGCGGTTGCAGTCTTACCATCGTTGGTGGCAAATGCGCCTTCCATTATCTCAACTTCTTCCAGCCCGCTATTGATAACACTCGCACCTTCTTCTGCGGTATAAGAGTAAACGAACTTCTCAATACCTGCAACGTTGTCCGTCGCCTTGATGATAACCTTAACGGAAGGGTTGAAGAAACCATAAGTGATGCCTTCGAGCAATGTACCAACGAACGTAGGCTCATAAATAATTTCAAGATCTTTCGGAGCAGTATGGTCAATTACAAAGCTGTAGATATCAGAATCACTGAGCTGTGTATCAAGAACACCGGGAGTTTCTGGAATATTCGCATAAGAGAAAGACCATTCATATTCACCTTCATCCTCAAAGGTGTACTCACCAATAAAAATATTTTCGTCTGCTCCTTGCGTCCACGTGATGTCGGCTTCGTTCACAGTAACGCTAGAACCGTCCTTCTTGATCACCAAACCATCTGCAGCAGCCTTGGGATTGAATGTGTCTTTTCTATTCGTAATGGTAATGGTCAGAACTCTGTCCTCATAGTATCCGGCAAGAGCGTTATCATTCTGACTGCCTCTCATATTTAGCTGATAACTGGGGGCGGTTGCGTCGATCATAAGATCGTATTTGGTCTCAGTAAAATTCCCGGCACAGTCGATTACTTTTACTTTAAGCTCAACATTCTGGCTATCATTTTCTTTAGCAATCACTTTAATTTCGCCGGTAACTTTTTCATCACCACTGCTAAATCCGTTTAGTTCTCCGCTGGCGGTTTCGTTGTCATCACGCAAAATCACGTATTCTACCTTTTCAATACCGGAATAGTAGTTCTTGTCCTCAACGGAAACATTAAGGGTAACATCGGTATTGTAATAACCGTTCGTTGCGGGAGCAGAAGGAGTCAAAGACAAAGTCGGCGCTTCAACGTCCACAACAACGGTGATGGCATCCATCTCAACAACGTGCCAATCAGCATAATGTTCGTCATCGGCTTTATAGTAGAGCTCGATGCTTGTAATGGTGGTATCACCGGGAATGGTAATAGTCTGAGTTGCAGCATCACCAGCAATCAAACCGAGATCGCCGTACATTCTCATGCCGATCTTTTCAGTCATGCCGATCTTTTCAGTTTCGAAGGTGATAACATCGCCATTTTTAACAACAAAGAGAGTTTCAGTTTCAGTTTCATTCGTTCTGAGTGCTACATTCTTAGTGTCCTTGATGACGTCAGCAGCATCAGCCTTTGCAGTTGCCTTAAATGTAACAACCACCTTTACATCAGACTTGATATCAGAAACGGTGAACCAAATTCCGGTTGTATCCTTTACGATGCCGGAAACGGTTGCGCCTTTCACCCCGAAGGTATCAACAGTATATCCTGCACCGGGGGTAACTACAACAGTAGTAGATCCACCATGTTCAACGGAAGGATTCTTGATCTCGAAGTCGCCGTTATCAGCATCTTCTTTTTCTACTTTATAAATGTTAGGAGCAAAAGTCACTTCAACGGAGTATTCCGCATCTGCGGTAAGCTCAACAGTGTAGCTGGAATTGTTTGCACCGGATACTGTCTGTTCAACACCGTTGATCTTAACTCCGCTTACACGGTAGCCAGTCTCAGGAGTGGCAGTAACAGTAACTTTAGAACCGTCAACAACTGTAACAGATCCGCCCTGACCTTCAGGAGTGGTAGAAACGCTGCCCTTGTCATTGCCTGTTACAGTTACGGTGTACAGTTTAACAAACGTTACAGCCACGGTTGCATCGGCAGCAATGTTTTCAATTGTACCAGTGAAATTTTTTGCATCAACAACTGTTTCATTGCCGTCAATGGTAACCGTAGAGATCTGATAACCGGTTTCAGCTTCGACTACCACAGTGACAGTAGTGCCGTTCGCAACCACAAGAGTGCCGGTAGTATCACCGTTCAGGGACACAGTACCGCCATCATTCTTGCTGACGGTAACTTCAAGAACAGGATAAACCTGATCCTCACCCTTCATCAGAACGATCTTTTCGCTGGGGCTCACAGAAAACTTGATAGTCTGCTCGTACTCGCCATTTGCATCCCAGTCAAACGCATAGACCAACGTAAGATTACTACTTTCGGATGCGAACTTTTCCAGAGATTCCGCAGATACAGGGAACCAAAGCTGAATATCATTCTCGCCGTCTTTCATTTCCGCAAAACTCTTTGCGTCACCGTATTCGGCAGTAGGATTGGTCTTAACCTTGTAGGTTGCATCAGCAGAAAAATCATCCGGCGCAACTACATCAATGCCTACCCACCAGCCTTCGGCACGAAGAGCATTGCCTTCTACCCACTGCAAGGTAGTTTCTTCAATAAGCACCTCTACGTTAGCAGTTCCATTGGCCTTGATTGTTCCTCCGGTCAACGTGGTGACCGTGCCGTAGTTTACAATCTCGGGATAAATCTGCTCACCGTTCTTTGTGAGAACGATCTTTTCACTGGGAACCACAGAAAATTCGACAGTCTGCTCGTACTCGCCATTTGCATCCCAGTCAAACGCATAGACCAACGTAAGATTACTACTTTCGGATGCGAACTTTTCCAGAGATTCCGCAGATACAGGGAACCAAAGCTGAATATCATTCTCGCCGTCTTTCATTTCCGCAAAACTCTTTGCGTCACCGTATTCGGCAGTAGGATTGGTCTTAACCTTGTAGGTTGCATCAGCAGAAAAATCATCCGGCGCAACTACATCAATGCCTACCCACCAGCCTTCGGCACGAAGAGCATTGCCTTCTACCCACTGCAAGGTAGTTTCTTCAACAAGTACCTCTACGTTAGCAGTTCCATTGCCGGTAATTGAACCACCGGTGTACGTACTTACTGTTGCGTATGTAGAGTTTGCTTCAGCCGCAACTCCGATCGCGCTCACGGGTAGCAACGCAACTACCATCAAGATAGAAAGCATAACAGCCAACACGCGATCAAATATTGATTTGCTCATGTAAGTCATGACTCCTCTTCTCTCCTAATCTTTTGATTTAGGTAAATATAATTCTTTCCATTCAGCATACAGTGCATACCGAACGAAAATATAAACAACGCCAAGAAAATGAACATCAAATATAGATTATCTGAACAAAATCTTGCAATAATGAAGCAAAAAATCGATGTAAACATCGTTATATCAGCAATTACCGCTTCTCTGTTTTTGAAGAAACTAATCAATCCAAGCTGTTTTGCTTCAGGTTCTTTATTTCTGCGTCGATGGCTTCTCTTTCTGGCCCTATTGATCTTTAGCGTCGTATAAACGGTTCCGATCAAGCCGATCCAGAAGCAACCTCCGGAAATAAACATTGGTATTTCAGTAGCTTCCTTTTGCACACTCGCTATTGGCATCAGCATAATGCCGATTGACAATATCAGCAAGAATGTGACATAAAGAATAAGCATTCTTTCTCTTCGCCTTCGCGAGGCTCTCGTATAGTGCATATCCTGCCCCCCTAAGCTATGACTTCGTCTGTATGAATGTAGGTGATCTCATATTCAATGACGAAAGCACTGCTTACGGTCTGTGCACTCAATACGGTAGTTTCATTTGCATGGGTCTCGCCGCTGAGAACGGTGGTCTCGTTTGCTCCGGTAAGCTCTCCTGTAAGTACCGTAGTCTCATTAGCTCCGGTAAGCTCGTCAGTAAGAACGGTGGTTTCGTTTGTTCCATCTTCTTGGTGAAGCTGCTGAGTACTGATCTTCTCTGTCCCCATCGCGCCACGCAAGGAGTGAGACGTATCCTTGATAAGTCTTCCGGACGGAGAGATCTTATCAGTAAGCTTTCCTCTTTCACGATTAACCTGGCTTGTACGGTAGGTCTTGTCACCGGTACTCTCGTTATGATTTCGAATGTTCTCAATTGCTTTTCGAGCATTCGCACCGGTCAAGTCACCGATAACCGTAGGAATCTTCAAGAGGAAGAACACAAGCACAGACACAACAAACATGATTCCGGCGAGAATCGCACCGCCTAAGAAAATATACCTATATATTTCGTACGTCATTCTCGATTCCCCCTTAACCCTTCACAGACTGAATCTTCGTCTTTGTGATTTCGATGTTATCCATAAGAGAAGCTATGCTTTCCTGTAAGAAGGTGTTTGTGATCTGCGAGCTATTTGATTTGATAGAATCAAGTAACGTTGTGATTTCGTCCTGAGAAGAAACTTCGCAAAACTCATTTGCGTTATTTCTGATCATATCTACGATTTCGTTCCACACGCGGAGCTTCAAATCGTCATCATATTCAGCCGCATCGGTCTGAAGTGTTTGTACCTGACTCCAAAGAGCTTCGTACTCCTTGTACAGGTTTGCGTACTGCTCTGCCTTTGAGAACTTTGCAATATTCTGTAAGCATGTAGAAATGTCACAGTACATCTTTGCCACCGGATGCTGATCTATAGCATACTGGAACCAAGTAGCAGCTGTGGCATACTTGTCCTTTTCAACTCCTACCTTATAGTAGAACATATATGCTTCGCCGATCTGATAGCAAACTTCCTCGTAGCCTTCGGGATTACTCTCTTCAAGTTCCTCAAGAACATTGACCGTTGAGGAATAACCCCACATGTCAGTCTTCTCAAGACCTCCCTTTAGTTTGTTGAGAACAGAGCTCTCTTCACTTGTGAGCTCTCCATCGGAGATCAAAAACTCAATAAGACCCTTGTTATCACTGCTGCCGAGGTATGCCTCAGTTCGAGATGTATCTGTTACGATTGCCTCGTAATAATCGGAAGCAGAAGAAGCATTTGAAAGTATGTAATCATAATTCTCGCTCTTCTTGTTCTCAGCGGCAATGTATCCCCAAACGGACGTTGCTGCAAAGACAATTGTCAGAAACACGCAGGTCAGGAACTTGAACAACTTTCCCTTTTGCTTTTTCCTGTAGATGTCGTCTATTTCCTCGTAATGCTCCAACGCGTACATCAATTCCGCAGCAGACTGATATCTGTCGTTGGGATCACGTTGTGTACACTTTTGAATAATTCTTTCCAAGCCACTGGAAAGCGAGGGGTTGATTTCTCGGATGGGTTTAATCTCGTACGGTGGCTCGCACGGATTCATACCGGTTACCAAATGGTAAAGGGTTGCACCCAAACAATAAATATCGGTTCTGGCATCGGTCTGTCCCATACCGCCAAACTGCTCGGGAGCAGCGTAACCAACGGTACCAAGGCAGGTCGTATCTGCCAAATTCTTTTCCTTAAACTCTCGGGCAGTACCAAAGTCAATCAGGGTAACATTGCCGTCGGGCTTAAGCATAATGTTTGCCGGCTTCATATCACGATAGATGATTGCCGGTGTTCTCGTATGTAAATAACCTAAAACGTCACACAGCTGTTTTGCCCAGGCAATAACGTGCTCCTGGGGCTGCGCACCGTACTCATCAAGTGCTTTGTTCAGAGAGTTGCCCTGAATGTAGTCCATGATGATGATAAATGAATCTTCGGTATCAATAACGTCAACGATACTGGGAAGGTTCGGATGGCTGAGTTTTTTCAGAATATCGGTCTCAGCCACAAGACCCTGCTTAACGATTTCAAAATCCTTGACTCCGTCCTTACGAACCTCTTTAACCGCCCATTGCTTATTCGCTTTTTCATTCATCGCGAGATAAACAACGCTCATACCGCCTTGTCCGACTTTATTCAGTATTTTATACTTGCCGTCAACAAGTGAACCAATCTCAAGCACGTTTATCCCTCCTTAGAATGTTCTTACAAGAGCAACAGAAATATTGTCTCTCTCCTTACGGGTTTTGTTCAGTTCGATCAGCTCCTCCGAATGAGTGTTCATCATATTCTCATCGAGATTAACATTCGGATTCAACTTTTCAAATATTTCATCCGGGGATATCTCGTGACGGAAGCCGTCAGAGCAGAGCATATAAATTGCATTATAATGTGTATCGCCAAAGAACATATCGGGATACACATCATCGGATGCACCCACGCACTGAAGAAGAACGTTTCTACGTTCATCGTGCATCGCCTGTTCTTCAGTCATATTGCCAAGCGCTACCTCTCTCGCAACAAAGGTCTGGTCGTTGGTGATCTGTTTTACACAGTTGCCAATTTCATATGCACGGGAATCGCCTACATTTAATATATAATAGCGATTCTGGGTTAAGAGCATGGCCACTACAGTAGTACCGAGCTTAACACCCTGGCGAGCACCATAACTCTTGATCGCGTTGTTCTGCTCAGCAATAATGTTATTCCACTGCTCTCTGATAGCGAAATCGTCGATTGGAGCATTGCAGAGCCTGGGAAGCTGATTATGAAGCCAGTTGTCAAAAGCCCGAATAACAGATGCGCTGGCAACTTCGCCCTTATCAAGACCGCCCATGCCGTCGCAAAGCACCGCGAATACCATTCTGCCTTGAGGAGTATTAACCACCCTCATTGAAAGGCTGTCCTGGTTTGTCGTTTTTGTTAATCCAATATCTGTCCTTGCGGAAACTATAAAATTCATTCTTTCTTCCCACCCTTCCTCGAAAATCAATCGCTGGCAAAACACGCCAAACTATAAGTAATACAAGGAGTGTGGCAAACGGGATAGTCGCTGTCCAAATTCCCTGAATTGCTGTGTAAATAATGCCGCCTAAATTGAGTAGACCACATACGATCGGCCGATATTGCGAACGAGATCCGAGTCTGCCATAAGCGCGGAATAAAAATAGGTAAAGAACTTGGCTACCAGTATTACGGTGATTATCACCTTCGTAACTGTAGAAAGTTCACTAATCCAAATTGCTCCGCCAATCATTATATTGATAGCTAGAGGGATAACTGTTAATGGCATCTTGTTCACTCCTTTGCTTATTTACATATTTTTCGCGTTGATATCTCACCAATTAAACAAATGATATATAACACGAGTATAACTACGGGAATAAATACTACAGCATAACCATTCCAGGTAAGTGTAGGTGTTCCAATATCATTATAGGTTCCTTCTCCGGGCATATAGAAATATTGGATCTGGCCAAGGATCTTATCAATCAAGACAATCGCATACAGCTTTAAGGAATTACCTATGGTTACTATAGAAGCCGCCATTCCCATCCAAGTGAAAACCAACCGGTTAGCCCAAACTCCTATGAGAATAGTGCATCCCAATATCACTATAAGAATAGGATTACCATCTTGTGTTGTTATTGTTGAAATGTAGTCCATTGCTTCTGCAGACCAATTGCTTTCGCTGAATTCTATGCACGGAAAAAAACAAAGTAACATCAATACCAACACTAACAACGATATGATGATTTCCAATATGTACTTTTTCTTAGATGTATACGCGCACTTCATAAAACACACAAATCCCGATAATTAATATAGTTTAAAGTCAAAATCCTCGTTTGCAAGTTTGATCTTTGCACCATGAGCTATCTTTGTTTCAACATTACTCTGAATCATCTGCCCGTTTACATAGGTGTGGTTCGTGGAGTTTGTATCAACTACAAAATACTCGCCATCACGGGAGATGATATTAGCATGGCTTCTGCTAATAGCAGAGTTATCGCCAACGAAATAATCGACGTAGCTCTTTTCCTTACCAATGCGGAAAACAGGCTTGTTAAGATCAATCTTCTCATTATTCTTTGCACGGATCAGGTGCGGTTTAACTTGGGTAGCCGTAGCCACGCTCAGAACAGTAGTTTCGCCTACTCCCATGTTGCTGAGAATAGTAGTTTCACCAAAGTTCATCGTCCGGCCTTGGGGCATTTGCAGTTGTGTATATGTAAGCTGGCTGACAACAGGTTGCCGAACAGATTGTGTCACAGATGACTGCTGAATGGGTAGCTGAACAGTCTTTTGCGTCTGCTCCTGCTGAACATTTATTTGATGTTTGGGAGCAGTCGCTTCTCGATTTACGGGAGTACTCTGACCGGGAATTTCAAAACTTTGATTTACGGGAGTATTTTGACCGGGGATAGCGAAACCAACTGATACTGGTTGCTTCTTCGATTGAGTTACGGGAACTGCGCCAGGCTGTGATTGCCCGGATTTCTTAGCAGTTTGCTGTTGCTTGTATAACTCGGCATTTTCCTTGCTATAGTGCATCAGCAGGCCAAACATAGATATCTTCTTTTCAGGTGCACCCTGCTGAACAGGTTGTGTCTGAACTGGAGGAGTTTGAACCTTAGGCTGATTAACAGGAGGTTGCACAACAGGTTTCTGCTGAACGGGCTGCTGTACAGGCGGTTTCTGCTGAACAGGCTGCTGTACGGGCTGTTGAACCGGAGGTTGAACCTGCTGTACCTGAGGCTTCTGAACTACAGGTTGTTGAACCTGCACAGGAGCCGCAGTGCTACCGATATTGTCAAGCAACTTCTTAAAATCAACTAAAGAGAACACCGGCGAACTGTTCAAATAATTGATGATATTTGCCACATGGTCACAATTCTCTGTCTGATCAAACTGTGTGGTGAACATGATGTTCTTGAAGAATGCACCAAGGTCTCGATTGCTCAGATCGTCGGAAACAATAGGCAAGCATACCAGGACAGTTTCACAAGTAGAGACGTCCGCAAAGATGTAGTCAAGATCTAACAAGATAGAGTTCGCATCGATCATGTAATCCTCTGCAGATAGCATTGCATCAACAATGCCATTAAAAACACCAATCAGTCTTTTCTTATTCACCTGACCGGTGAAAAACTGTTTCACTGAGATTTTTGCAGAGACGTCGTACTTGATATACTTGGTCGCGTCCATCTGTGTAAACAGCGTGTATGCTAAACCGTGAATCTTGTTGTTAGTGAGCATACCGAGACTCATGGAGTCTATAACATCATCTTCTGCTACGGTATACACAAGGAATGTGTGTGTTCCTTGATTTTCAAAGGAATAACTTCCCATAGTAAAACCCTTCCCTTCTATTCTTCTTCAGGCTCTTCATAGCCGTTGTTATCTGCAATCTTCTTAAACGCCTTTGTCTTTGCAGACTTTGAAAGGCTAATTGTCTGTTCGCCAAAGAAGGAGAACGGCAATTTTACCTCATATTGCGCATTGATTATTATATCGCTCCCATTAACGGAGGAATATGAAAAATCAATTCCATCTAATCCTTCAGGAATTCCAGCATCCTCAAGAATCTTATCTGCTGTATCAACATCTCCGGCTATCGAATATGCAAAGGTTTCGCGAACAATTCCGTAGAAATCCGTGCCTTCATCTCCCAGGCTCTTATACTCATCAGTAATCCACGTCGAATCAAAACCGAGAAACCCTGCAAACTTCAGCATCGCATCCGCCAATTTTACAGATCCCGCCTCGGATATTGTTTCACGATAATATGATTCAACTGCCAATGATTGACTCGTTTGTAAAGTTGCATGAGATACGATACTTTGAGCACGGTATACTGTTGCGAAGCTAAGTATTGTCACTACAATGAACATGAAGGCAGTCAAGCCAATTGAAGCTTCAATTGTAAGAGAACCTTTTTTTGATTCCATATTGCCCTCCTTAATAGCCAACATACTTAACACACCTTACCTTGAATCCTCTTCCATTGAGCGTGTTGTCGCTCAATGAAATTACAGGCAAAATCGAATTAAATGTACCTTCGGCCTCACATCTCACGTATGTGTGAAGATTTTGCAATTCAAACTTTAACCCCTTACCATCATAGTAGTAATCCTTGTATCGCATCTCCATCTGAATTAGATCCGCAGTGCGCATAACTTTAGTCTGATTTGGCGTAAAGAACAAGAAAAACCAAAGGTAATCCTTATACTTCATTTTATACTTCATTTTGAACAGACCAGGTATGTTTTTTGAAATTGCTTCCACCACATAATCTATTTTCATGGCGGCAAAAGACAGTTCATCGGCGCCAACATCCTCTTTTTTAATATCCTTGAATGCTGATTTTACGCTATTCCATGTGTTTGTAAGTCCAGCCTTCGACAAGATAATTTGTGTTTTGATGAGTGGCACTTCCTTGTCCTTAAGCAGAAGGTTCATATCAAGATTTGATTCCAAATAAACCCACAGAATAAATACCAACGGGGCGGCAATATTACATGCAGATATTATGCTCATCGCATCACTGCCGATAACTGCAAATATGTTATTTAGTGCTCTTATCGCAAATATCGACCAAAAACACTGCCGTTGATTTGTTTTCTCACTTGTCGAACCACCAATGACATATTCGACCTGAGCTCCGGAAAACGTCTGAACTGGCTTAGTATTATCTGGGAACCACGTTCTAGACTCTCCATGCCAACCCTTTATTTCCTCATTGTTATTGTCGTCGTTTTTGTCCGTCGTTCTGTTTGGAAATTCATCTACTATGTATTGGTTTATAAGCAAGCTTTCACCCAGAGAACTTATAATAATCTGGATTGCCTCCTCAATACGTTGCCCGATGAAAGTCAAATCCTCAATAATTTCAATAAGAGTGGGAATAAGATTTAATAGTCTGAATACAGTGGAGACAAATAGCCAGTTAGTATTAACAAAAAGATTATTAGCATCTCCGCTGCCTGTCAAACTTGCAAGGTTCGTGGACAAACGTGTTATTCTGTTGGAAATTTCCGCTGTCAACTCTGCTTCCTGTAATCTGTTATTTGGATCAACAGAGTTGATATCGCTATTATAGGCACTTCCAAGCAGATCTCTGGCCTCATCTAGCATAGCGGAGATCTCAGATATATCATCAGAATCCGCTACTTCTGTAGTGCCTGCCCCGCCGTTAATTCTACTGGGCAAGATACTTGCTGTAGAGTCATTCAGCTCAACAACACAACCCAATTCATGTGCGTATGGAAGCGGCTGCACAATCTCGATTAAGCCCCACATAGCCTTGATAATATCGATTATCTCAGCCATACCCTGTAAGAGGTTCACCGCGGCAATTTCAGTACAATACAGTGTAGCTGCGCCCTTTGTCATATAATATACATTATCGTCAAGAAGCTGACCTGTAGTAAACTCCGCATCAAAGTTATACGATGCCGTAATGCTATCCACATTCAAATTATTCAGTTTTTCTTTTTGTTCATTTAAGAATTGAATACCCTTATCAGGCTTTGCCTCTTCGACCAATAGAATCTGGGACTTGATCTCCGTAAAAATATCTGCTGCCTTATCTGTGTCAACGGAAGTGTCCTTATTATTCACTTTATTGATCGTTTCCAGTGCCTCATTCGCGCTGTCTATCGCGCTCGTCATATCAGTAAGAGACGACTTATAGTTGCCTAATTCCTTTGAAACATTGCCAATGACAGTAGATAATGCAGTTTTCTTCTCGTTAATTGTTGTGTTATAACTAGAAATCGCCTGATTATACTCGTCATACTTCTGCTTCTTAGCTTCCCAATTTTGCAGTTTTCGATTTGCTGCATCGTATGCACTGTATGTTGACTGAACCTCACCATTCAACGAAGTGATTTTTCCAGCCAGTAGTCCCGAGACCCTTTGAACCTCATCCTCATTAAACTTCTGCATCTCAGACCCATTACCGAGAATCGCCTTGATTTCAGCATTGAGTTTAACAAACAAGTCATTTCGAGTACTGTTCTTTGTTAGATTAAATTTCTTAAGATCATCCTCTGTAATTGAATCGCCTATAATATCTTCAATCTTTGTATTTGCATCAACAATGCTATTTTCATTGTAATACGATAGATCTGACGCTTCTTCCAGAATATCCTTTAGCAAGACAGCCTTCTCATAGTTTGCCAAGGTATTCTCATATGCACGCTTTAATCCTGCAACATCATCAGTTGGCTTTGGACCAGGCTCGGGAGGCGCAGGATTGTTTTTCATATATTGAACTTTATTATTAACGGCAGTCTTAAAAGCTTCAAATGCTTGATAATACGATGGATCATAAGACGGCCATTCCTCATCGCTAAACAGTCCTTCTACCGCCTCCCAACCTTGACCTAACCATGTATTAATAGTTTCTCCTAAATCCTCTTCTCCACCCTTCTTAATCATGAGCTGTAGCTGTTCTACATCCTTATACAAGCAGTACAATGCTTTAAGAGCTTCAGCAATATCTGCAACAGACTCACAAACATCGAGCATGCTCTCAAGTCCAGGAATAGCTTTTTCAATATTCTCCTTGAGCTCTTTGAGCATCTTGTCAATGTCAAGCATTTCTGAAGCCACGTTCAATGGAGCACGGTACTTCTCATACTCCAAGATCTGACGTTTAAGAACTTGATAGTTGGCAAGATCATATTTCAGTTCGTAGGTGCCGGATGTTACATTGTATAGTTGTGAAATATTGTTAGCGCTGTATACACCATCTGTCATTGCATCAGAATTGAATAACAGATAATTCAGAAAAACATCCGCAGAAACAGTCTCAGAATCAATTCCATAAAGCCCAAATCTGCTCTCTAAATCTGAATCATAGTATGCGAGTAAAGACAGCGCAGAGTTGATTGATGACTCCTCAAGCTGCTTTTTAGCTTCCTGATAACGGCTTCCTTCTACGAGAAGAGCGCCTAAAGACAAAACACCACTCAGCAAAAAGGCAAGAAGGATGGATATTGAGCCCTTGACAAACTTATTTACTTTTTCTTTGCTCCTCTTTTTCATATATCATTACCCTTCCAGCGAACTTAAATCGAAAATGCCAATTATTTTTGTTATACTGTCAAGAAACTTGTCAAGTTTGGACACCACAGTTTCTTTCACTGTTCCAACCGTGTTAAAATAATCCAACAAATCTATGCAATCTGCACGGCCTTCTACTGTGTATGTAGCGGAATTGTTGCCTCCCCAGATTGTCGCAAGCGGTGCATCATACTTGGCTTCAATTGTTACAACAACCTGATGTTGTATCAAAGTTCCAGGTTTTCTAACGACCTGAACTTCCACCTTCGGATCCTCAATCTCTGAGATTTCATGTTTCTTCAAACTATATAACGCATACCACGTTGCTTTTCGTTCCGCAGTTTCATCATGGGAGGATGTCACAATGTTGGCCACATATCGATACAATTCGGTCTTATAAAACTCACTATCGTCCATATACCCATACATAGGATCACGATATGTTGATGAATACACATTAGCAACATTCACTGCGGTATCAGTTGCCACTGTTTCCATTAAATTACGATTGTATAGCATAATGCCGAGATTAATCAGAACAGCAATCATAACCACAGCAATAGTCATTACAATTGATGCCTCTATCACAACATTACCATTCTCGTCTTTACACTTCATAATCGCAATACCCTCCCGGTACTCACCAATTTTATCTGTTATAGTATCTCATGATGTAGTACCAATAATTGTTTCCTTTAACAAAACAGTATCCATTTACGTTAAAGTAATTTACGTCACAGTATTCACCGGTAATAACCTTCTTGTTATCTGCATCGATGAAGGACCAGAACTCTCCATCTTTTATGCCGGCTAGACCATTCGAGAATGATTTTGCATTCTCGTACTGCGCCTTAATAACAATTTCGCCCTTACTGTTTATGTAACCCCACTTATCACTGATCTTAACAGCTGCACACTCATTGGAATGCATGAAAACATCGGCATCATCAAAAGCAGTGTCACTAATCCTATTCAAGGAAGCATCATACAGATAATATTTTCCGCCGCTCTTTGCAAAAATCAAACCATGCTGTGAGCATTCATTAGTCTGACTTAACTTAATATCCTCGAAAGTCTTATCAGAAATCTGTTTGCCATCCGTTCCAATTATGAACCACTTGTCTCCATTCTTAACCGGAGCAATACCATTCGCAAATCGTCCGGCATAATCATATTCGCCAAAGACAACCTCTCCTGCAAGATTGTAATACTTGTACTTTTCTCCAACCTTTACAGCGATCAATGAGTCACCAACGCCAGTGGCATCAGTAAGTTCCTCGGGGAAATATGCTTCTCGCACAGTATCTTCGGAAATCAGGAATGTGTACTCTGCTGTTTTAACCAGCGCGAAACCATTAATCATTGGCGTCGCAAACTCATACCTAACTCCATCTACGGAGCCGAGTTTTGCGTTATACAACGCGTATGCTTCGTTCTTGATTAGGTAGCTGTCTTCGTGAGTCATAACAACATCCTCATACGAGCCATAGCTCGTCAAGCACATATGCCTGACCTCATCACGAACCTTATCAACCGTATCAGTTGTTATGCCAAATTCCTCAGCCTGGTAAATAACCGAAACACAGTCCTCAATTCTTCCAAAATCAAAGAAATATTGCACGACCGTATCGTAAGCCTTGGGTTCTTTTCTATACGCATCTAGCATATCAAATAGGAAATTTGAGAACTTATAAAAAGAATTGAACTCTCCGTTTTCGAGACCTTGCTTAAAATTAGCAGCCATCTCAATTCTTAAATCTAAACTATCCTCTTCTGCGAGCGCATTATCATATGCCATCATTGCTTTTTCGCACAGGTTCTTCTCATTATAGTCGCGAGCCTCTTTGAGGTAGTTGTCGTATGCACTCTCTGTGGATAAAATAGCGGGCACAGCAACAACAGCAGCTAACACTGTAAATAAAACGACAAGAAGTATAATTACTGGCTTGTTTAATTTCATATTCTCACCTCAATAACAAGATAGGGCTATTGCCACAAAGTAACCAATCAAAATACACGGTCCAAACGGAATGGAATCTTTACGCCCCTTTTTCTTTGTAATTAGCAGCACCGTAGAGACCAAAGCCGACACAATCAAGCAAAAAATCAACGTATAGTAGGTGCAAATTGCGCCAGACATTATACCTATAATTCCAAACAACTTGACATCTCCAAAGCCTAAAGCACCACGGGATATCAAGGATACAATTAGCAAGAATCCAAAGCCAAAAGCAAATCCAATTAAATCACTCTTGATTTGAGGAACGAAAACTTCGTTATACAGAAAATACTCTGCAACGTATATTGCAACCCTAGCACCTAATCCGATAATGATTAAGAGATTGGGGATAATTGTCTTCTTTAAGTCAACTACACCTGCTGCAGCAACTATCGCAAGCAAGAGGTTAAGTTTCAAATAGTTTAAGTAATTTGCCACATTACATAATGTAATAATCGTGGCAGATATCATCAAGATAGCGATCAATGCCAAGGAAAAATATAGCTGTGTACTATTTACCTTTGATGCAGATCCCTCTTCACCTTCGATACTTTCCTTATTAAATATATTTAGTTTTCTGAAATAAACCCATAATAGGAAAATTTCGATAGCGCAAATCAAAAAAGAAACTGCATAATCCATATTATCTTCTACTCTCCGAGTGCAACGGTAGCGTACGGCTCTTTGCAGAGCCGTACGCTCGATGCGCATACAAATTAATTATACTTGCCGTTATAGTCCTGGTTATTAGCGTCGCCCCAAATACCATCCCAAATCTGATCGAACAGCTTTACGATCTGATTTCTAAAGATGACAGCGAGAGCCAATGCAATTGCGAGGATGACGATAATTGCAATAATATTGACCTCTCCTTTTTCATCCTTAAAGAAGCTTGCAACCTTATTCTTGAATAAAATTGCTTTGGTTTGCGCCATGACGTAAAGATTTGTAAGCATGACTATTCATCCCTTTCTAAAATTTTTTATTAAAGTCCAATGTTGGTCATTATAGGTCCCATAACGATTACAAGAATGCCTATAAACATAACCATAATTGGAATTAATAACTTACTTGCAGCAAGATCACCTTGCTGTAAAACGTGCTGCTTCTTCATCTCCCATAACTCATCAGACTGATTCTTCAATGAAAAAGCTAAATCCTTATTGCCTTTTTCCAAGCCCTGAATAATAAAGGAGGTGAACTTCTTTATTTCAGGTGTTGCACACCGGATTGAAAAAGCATACAATGCATCGCTTTCCGACATACCATTATCCATATCTTCGCTCACGCGTTGCATCTGTGCGTATAGGTCGCCAGAAGAAGAATATGCAACTTCTGTCCATGCTTCACGAAGCATCATACCGGCATTAACCAACAGGGCAATTGTTGATACAACACTCGGAAAATCCTTGAGGTAAATTGCACTTTTTTTCTTAATTTTAGCAGCAGCTAAGGTATTGAAATAATAGTAAATAACTCCCACCATTACCAATCCCAGGCCAAATATTACGAGTGAATCAGTACCCTGTGCAAAACATGCAAAGATACCACTGGCTATGAAAATTAACCAACAGGTGGAGAATTTTTGAGCATAAAGCACACGGATATAGAATTCGCTATATTTCTCACCGTATAAGATGATAACCTGCTGGCGTAGATCATTGGCAAACTTACTTTTATATTTCAGCTTCAAAATATCTGCAAGAACAAAACCAACGCCATATATGCTCTTTACAGGAAACTCTTTTTCGTCAAGAGTCTCTATGTATTCATTGTACTTACTCGATGCCAATAAAAGGACAATAAAAAGCACACTAGATATGATGGTAAGTATTAAAACTACCAAACTTGCAATCATAATTGTCCCTCCTTAAACATCAATTTTCAGAATAGATTGACCTATGAAATATGCTAAAACAAACAAGCCTATTCCTATCGTTGTAAAAAGCAATCCAGACGGTGTAGTGAAATTATCAGCGAAGTCTCCGCCCATCATCTTTACCATACCGACAATGACAACCGGCATAACCATCATGATGTTCTGCTCGTTCTTATTAGACGTAACCTTTGTTTGGATTTCCATTTCCAGTTGATTTTTAGTGCTTAGAATTTCATGTGTGTTTCTAACAATGTCTTTAATGCTTCCGCCCTTACGATATGCAGTTTCAAACACCTTACCAAAATCGGATATGTCCTTGATTCCGCTACGCTCACCCAGATTCATCAGCATTCCTTCAATCGGAATATTATTATTGAAGCCATCTATTATCTGATTAACCTCATTAACAATGAATGCATTTTCAGGATATTGAACGAGCAGGTCTGTTTTTGCGGTCATAAAGGCCGAGGGAACATTTTGTCCGGCAGCCAGGGATGCCGAAAGTGAGTCAAGAAGGTCAATAAACTGTTTATGTAACGTCTTAAGCCTTTTATTAAGAACTTGCCTCTGTCTAATTGGAAGAAAGAACTTAACCGCAATGAATCCACACAAGACCATCATAATTACATCCATCACATACGTCACCGTTGTTGGTTCACCGTACGCGTCCTTACCTATTCCACCATAAAACAAATAGGCAACTGCAGCACCGATGATAAATGCGACTATGCCCCACAGAATCTTCTCGCCTGACTTAAGGTAATACACCTTATAGTTGGGGACTGGCTGGTTAGTTGCTGAATATAATATTTCCGGTTCTAATGGGGTTTTCTTCTTCTTACTCATCTCACTCACCTTGGTTTACAAAAAACTCGATATATGTTAATTTCCCATCTTGGAAATTAAACATTGCACCATCTTCTAACGAACCATACTTCAAAACCACATATCCATCGCTTAAGTTGTTTTTATCGTTGGAGGTAATGTATTCTTCTCCATATGCTTCAATTATGTCATTGACATCGGACCCCAGTGCAATTCCGTTTTTTATAGCAAACTTTGAACCTCCAACGGTGGTATTGGTAAGGATCGTAACAGTTGCATTCTTCTCCTTTTGGGACGTATCCGCTCCAGTGATAATCGTCAAGTATATCGGATCGCCGTCTTCCTCGCAGGTTGCAGCAATCATAGTGAACTTCTTATTCGCAGTATTAAGAATATCTTCTTTGTCAGAGTCAATCAGTATATTAACTCCAGCGCTCTCTAAATCTGCAAGAGTACACGGAAGCTCAATAGTCTTGCCATTGATGGTTAGCCCCCATTTTGAATTTTGGTTAACATTGACGTTGTTTCCCTGTTCTCCACTATTATTATTGGTTCCGTTGTCAGAGCTTGCAGGTTCCTTATCACATGCTGCAAAAGACAACATCATGACCAAAACCATAACAATTGCAAATATACTTCTCACTAATGACTTCTTCATAATCTTTCTCCTTCTTTTAGAAAACATCTTTGTATCCTGCCAACTGCAGTTTATAAGTGTTTTTCATTTCGTTTTTCGTTCTATTCAAAGAGCCGGATACTTTTTCCAAAGTACTGTTCTCGTCTTCTTCAAAAACGTACAATGGATTAAGAATAATCTTGCCGTCCTCATACCCGACAACCTCGGTGATTTCCATCGTCTTTCGTGACTTATCACGCAGTCTGGAAAGATGAATGATAATATCAACCGCGGATGCAATCTGCTGACGAATTGCCTCGAGAGGAAGTCCTGCCGCGCCCTGCAAAACCATCGTTTCAAGACGACTGAGCATATCCTGCGTTGAGTTTGCGTGACCTGTAGAAAGAGACCCATCGTGACCTGTATTCATAGCTTGAAGCATATCAAGAGCCTCGCCGCCACGAACCTCACCAACAACAATTCTCTCCGGTCTCATACGAAGAGATGACTTTATTAGATCTCTAATCGTAATTTGCCCTGCACCAGATGTATTAGCGTTTCTTGTTTCAAGGCTAACTAAGTTCTCAACACCAGTAATCTGAAGCTCTGCGGAGTCCTCGATGGTGATAACACGCTCATCCTTTGGAATGTAGTTCGAAAGTGCATTCAGAAAGGTGGTCTTACCGGAACCTGTACCACCACTAATGAAGATGTTGTACTTTGCTTTGACAAGAAGCTGCAGCTTATCTGCAATCTCCTGTGTAATAGAGCCATATTGAATCAACTTCTCAATGGTCATAGGAGTCTTCGAGAACTTACGAATAGTCAGCGTAGGGCCACAAAGTGCAATAGGTGGAAGAACTACGTTAACACGTGATCCATCAGGAAGACGAGTGTCACAAATAGGGTTTGCCTGGTTAACTTCTCGCCCCGCCAAACCAACTATACGCTGAATGATATCCTCAAGGCGTCTCTGACTTTCAAACTGTTTATCGAGCTTGAATAACCGTCCGTTCTGTTCGATGAAAACATTTTCCGGGCCATTGATCATAACTTCCGTGATCGTATCATCACTGATGATAGAGTCCAGAAGGCCAAAACCTCTAATGGAACTATAAACCTGCTGAACAATCGACACACGCTGATCAATGGAGCAATATATACCCTGAAGTTTTTGCGCAACGATCTCTTCGATCTTTTCCTCGAGTTCCGCATCCTCCATCTTGCTTAGCGGAAGATTTTCGGTAACGTATTTTTTAATCTCTGCAACAAATTGCTGTTCTCTTTCAAAATCCACTAAACTTCACCCGCCTTACATAATTGCATCAAACATATCCTTAGCGGATAGCTGCTCGAGTACCTGTGCCGATGTTGCGTGCTCGAAACGAGGTGCGCCGCCAATATTCTTTACACCAATCTCTGTCAGCACCTTACTTGTCTTATTACTGAACTTGTTGTAAATCAGAACCAATCTATTGGGAATGGGAGATTCCGCATCCTGCTCCAAAACATTTAGTGCATTATACGCTCTGAAAAGTTTGCTGTTAGACAACTCGGAACCATCACCAACCCATACAACGGTATGAGCCTTGCGGTAGATCTTCAACGCCTCACGGTCGATAGAAAAATCCGCGTCCACAATGATGTAATCGTAAGAACCGGTGAGCTGAAGCGCAGAAATAAGTCTCATCCTATCTTCAGAATTGAGCTCCATCATATCAAGAGCAATCTTGGACTGAGAAACGAAGTAAACGCCATTTTCCGTCTGCTTTACGCAACTTTCCAGCTTCATAGTTAGATTCGTCTTCTTGCTCTTGAGCGCGAAGATGATGTCACTCATGTCGAACTGGCCCTCTCCAGCAAAGAAAACATTCGCAGAGCCAAAACGCTCAAGGTTAAGATACAGAGTCTTTTTACCCTTTGCGGCAAAATGCATTGCACAAGCAGCCGCCATTGAGGAAGCACCAACACCACCACTAACGGGTTGGAAGAAAATAATCTTGCAGCTGTCATCACCGAACTTAAGACCGGATACGTTACCGGCGTTCTCGGAGTAAATGCTGAGAATCTGCTTATAGATGAGATCCGCCTTCTGAAACTTACAGATAGCTCGTTGTCCGTTAAGCATCTCAATGTCGGCAGAATCCACAAAATAAGCAAAACCGCATCGTTTGGGCAACTTTTTCACGTCAATCTCAAAAGCGTCACTAGCAACCATTACCTCAATCTTTGCGGTTTCAAGTGTAGAAAATGCTACGTCAGCATCAGTAAACGAATATATTTGGAACTTATCTGCATATCTGGTTCCGAAAACGCTCACTATACGACTCAGGTAGCTTTGATCTTTTTCCAAAATTGCCAACTTAATTTTCATTGTCTACACCTCACACATCAGCAGTATTTTTAACTTTCATATTATATTTTTTCATTAATGCATTTACGGCAATATGTAATCCCGTTCCCCGAAGATCATATAATTTGAAGCTGCGAAAAATAGAGACGCGCAGAATAACTTCATGTTCATCTCGCTCACGCTTATCCGCGAATTTCGCCGTATAAAGCTCACATCTCCGTAAAACCTACTAAGGCTCCATTTTTGTTGGTTCATGCCATTTTTTTGCGTAGAACTGCTTCTTCTAAACACAAATGGAATATTCACAGTCTTTTTAATGATTTTTTTACTGAGGTGACCATAATTTTGACCCCTTATACAGATAGCAGCGTCAGCTTCTCGAGCTGACTTTTTTTCATTTCAAGGGATGAGTGGACGTAGGTGTTAAGGGTTATTGAGACGTTGGCGTGTCCAAGCATTTCGCTGAGTGATTTGACATCGACGCCGGCTTCAATACATCTTGTGGCGAAGGTGTGGCGCAAAGCGTGGTAGTTCAAATCTTCTATATAACAATCATTAAGAAGCCTATGAAATCGCGCGTCATAAGTTCGTGGACTGACGAATACTTCCGTGCCTGAGGCAACGAAAACAGACGGTTCTTTTTTGCGATAATCGACAAGAGCTGAAAACAGCGGTGAAGGAATCGGGATGATCCTTTTGGAAGACGCGGTTTTGGGTTCATCAAGGATCAACTCTGTCTTGCATCCGTCCTTGCTTGATTTTACTCTTGACACTGTGTGGCGTACACACAATGTGCGTGTATTCAGATCGATATCACTCCAACGCAACGCACAGACTTCACCTATTCGAAGTCCGGTATATAGGGAGATTAATGTTCCGATGCTTGTAGGCGTAAGTTCGTTTCTTATGTGACACTCTAACTTTTTTTGATTCTCAAGCGACATTATCCGTGTCTCAGCCTTCGCGATATTCGGCTTATTTACTTTAATTTTGAATGGTTGCAACAGTCCTTCTGAAGCAGCATAGTTCAAGGCGGAAGTTATAACTAAGGCTATGCTTCTGACGTAGCTTGGCGACAGAGCGCCTTTACCATCCAATCTACCATTTTTCAATTTGTTATTCAAAAAGCAGTTTACGGTTGATGTGGTGATCTCCGAAAGTCTGCGCTCGCCAAGGTCCGGAATGATATGCGTGTTGATAAGGTTTTCATATCGAGCCTTGGTACCTCCTTTCAAGCGAATTTCGTTGGATTCTTGCCATTTTCGCAAGAGGTTAGAGAAAGTTATTTCCGTGGACGCTTGGGACGTACCGATCAGCTCCGGTGAAATCAATGCCGTAAGCATTTTTTCCTTTACTTCACGGTATGTCTTTCCATACACAGAGCCGTATAAAAACTCGCCATTTTCCTTGCGGCCTCTTTTGAAACGCCCTTCCCATCTGCCGTCTTTTCTTTTTCGAATATTTTCACCTTTTTTTGACATGAAAATTGTGCTCCTTTGATTATTTTATGCATTTTTCGTTGCATTTCTACACAATATATGATAGAATATATTCGTAGTTTTGTAATCAAGATGAGCTGTCAAATAGGCGGTGACTGAACAAAAAGACCATTTTTTTGACCCCTTATAATCCTGTTGGTAATAAAAGGCTCAGCTTAGATTGAATTTATTTGTGTATTTTAATCCATTTATTTAGATGAACGCTTCGCACTCATCGACGAAGATACGGGAATGTGTCGTGTTATAGCGTTTTTTTGAAGGGTCTGTGGTTTGTTTAGAAGAAGCAGTTCTACGCAAAATAGCAAAAGGGTATTGTATTTCACAATACCCTTTTTTATCGTGTTGTAAAAAAAAAGAACCGCACAAAAAGTGCGGTTCCATAAAGCTTCAAACAATATCTTGCCATCGGGGTAAATCTGGGGTAAATTCGCCCATTTGGCTCTTTACACTACCGAAAAACCCTTAATATTACTGGATTCTCTTAGTCCAGGGGCTTCATTGTGGGGAACAGAAGAACATCGCGGATAGAGGGGCTATCTGTGAGGAGCATCACCATACGATCAATACCGAAGCCGATGCCGCCAGTGGGGGGCATACCAAGCTCAAGAGCATAGAGAAAGTCCTCGTCGGTAGTATTTGCCTCTTCATCGCCTTGGGCAAGGAGCGCCTCCTGAGCGCGGAATCGCTCGCGCTGATCGATGGGATCGTTAAGCTCGGAGTATGCGTTTGCCATTTCCCAGCCGTTCATAAAGAACTCAAATCTCTCAACGTATTCAGGATTTTCGGGTTTCTTTTTCGTGAGAGGGGATATTTCGATAGGATGATCCATGACGAAGGTAGGCTGAACGAGGTGTTCTTCAACATAGGTCTCGAAGAAGAGATTGAGAATATCGCCCTTCTGGTGGCGAACTTCAAACTCAATATTATGTGCCTTTGCAGCCGCGCGTGCTTCCTCAAGAGTTTTGATCTCATTGAAGTCAACACCTGAATACTGCTTAACGGCATCAAGCATCGTTATGCGTGCGAACGGCTTGCCAAGATCCATTTCAATTCCGTTATAGGTGATAACGGTAGTACCGAGAACCTCTTTTGCTACATGACGGTAAAGATTTTCCGTAAGATCCATCATGCCGTGATAATCTGTATACGCCTGATAAAGTTCCATTAGCGTAAATTCGGGATTATGACGTGCATCAAGGCCTTCGTTTCTGAAAACTCTGCCGATCTCGTATACCTTTTCCATACCGCCAACAATCAAGCGCTTCAGGTAAAGTTCAAGGGAGATACGAAGCTTAACGTCAAGATCAAGTGCGTTGAAGTGAGTTTCGAAAGGTCTCGCTGCAGCGCCGCCTGCATTGGTGGTGAGAACGGGAGTTTCCACCTCCATAAAGCCCTGATCGTCGAGATAGCGGCGAACTGCGCTGATTATCTTGGATCGGTTGACGAACGTGGTCTTTGCTTCTGCGTTCATAATAAGGTCAACGTAGCGCTGACGGTAACGCATATCGGTATTAGTCAGTCCGTGATACTTTTCAGGGAGTATCTGCAGGCTCTTGGAGAGCAAGGTTACGGATTCTGCGTGAACGGAGGTCTCTCCGGTCTTCGTTCTGAAGACCTTACCCTTGATACCGACGAGATCGCCGATGTCAAGCTTTTTGAAGGCTGCGTATTCGTCTTCTCCGAGAGAATCGCGCGCAACGTAGGACTGAATATTTCCACTCAGATCCTGTAGGTTACAGAAGGACGCCTTTCCCATAACTCTCTTGGACATAAGACGGCCCGCAACGGAAACTTCTGCCCCCTCAAATGCATCAAAGTCATCCTTGATCTGTTGAGCGTGATGGGTCTGATCGTACTTGGTGATAACGTAAGGGTTATTGCCTGCATCCTGTAGAGCGGCAAGCTTTTCACGGCGCACGCGGAGCAGAGCGTTAAGATCCGGCTCGTTTGCGTTTGCGCTGTTCTTTACATTTTCGTTTTCGTTCATATTATACTGACCTTTCAAATTCGCAAAGTCGTGTTGGTCTACTCAATATTACTTCTTTGTACGTCCTACTTCGAGAACACGAAGAGTCACGGTCGCACCGGAGGGCGGCACTACGGTCACGGTGTCGCCTGCCTTTTTACCGATGAGAGCGGAACCGATGGGGGACACGTCGGAGATGTTGCCGAGAAGAGCGTTCGCTTCGTTGGAACCAACGATATTATATTCGATCTCCTCTTCAAATTCCTCATCATACACCTTAACGTACGCACCAAGGCTGACAATTGAGGAGTCAACTTCCGTTTCCTTTACAACGATCGCATTTTTAATAAGGGCGTCGAGCTCGTTGATTCTGCCTTCAACTCTCGCCTGCTCATCCTTTGCCTCGTCGTATTCGCTGTTTTCGGAAAGGTCTCCGTAGGAGCGAGCAAGCGCAAGCGCGTCCTTGACCTCACCGCGTTTTACGTTTTTCAGATACTCGTATTCTTCAACAAGTGCGCGGTATCCGTCTTCCGTGTAATGCTGTTTCTTGATTTCTGCCATAACTTAATGCCAAACCTTTCTATCATTTGCCTGTGTTCAGAGCCTCGACGGCGCGTCTAAGCTGATTGTCTTCCTCGTCCGTTATCTTGTAGATATTCTTATCGACGAGAGCTTCATCGAGTTCGATCACGATATCGGGTGTAATTCCGACGCCTTCAAAATTATCGGAATAGGGAGGGCTATAGAGTTTATACGAGATGGAAAGCGCTCCGCCCTCGTTGAGCGCTGCGATATTCTGAACGGTTCCCTTGCCATAGGTCTTCACGCCAACGACAAGCGCCGCATCGTAGTCCATAATAGCCGCTGTAAAAAGTTCACCCGCAGAAGCTGTGCTGCCGTTACAAAGGACGACCATATCCATATCGAGGAAATTCGCGTCGGAATACGCCGTTTCCTCATTGCCTTTATTGTCAACGAGTCTGACTATTGGTCCTTCGGGAAGGATATAGTCAAGCACGTCTGTAACGGATGAAAGAAGTCCGCCGGGATTATATCTCACGTCAAGCACGAGGCGCGTGCACCCCTCAGCCTTGAGAGCCTCAACAGCCTCCGTGAACTGATCGTATGTGCCGTTATCAAAGCTCAGTATCTTGATATATCCAACGGTATCGTCGAAGGACACGACGTGATGAAGCACCGTCTGCTCCTTGACAACGTCACGGCAAACGGAAAATTCAACGACCTCGGAATAATTTGTGCCACGGTATACGGTAAATTCCGCATAGGTGCCGACCTCCCCCTTGATAAGGTCGATAGCGGGATAATAACCAAGCTCCGCAACGGACTCTTCGCCCACGTAAACGATAAGGTCACCGGGCATAACACCCGCCTTTTCCGCAGGGGAATCCGGCATAACATTTACGACTTCTATGCAGTTATAGTCTCCGTTATAAATTACGTGTACTCCTATACCAACGACCTCTGCGTCATAGTCCGTCATCAACGCTTCAAACTCCTCGTCGGTGAGGTACTGTCCGTACTTATCTATAGATGCGACATAAGCATCGAGAACCCACTCTATGGTCTTTTCCTCGTCTATCTCTCCGATATATCTCGTCTGATAATTGGCAACGAGCTCAGCAAGTCTTGTGAAGAGCTCAGAATCGTAGCCTTCGACCGCAAGATATTCTTTATACTTATCCTCGTAAGCCTCATCTACTGCAATGAAGGTGATCTGGAAGGTGATAAGTGCCGTGAGAATGGCGATGATCACCGTTGCGAGGATCGATACACGTTTTTTAGGCTTTTTTTCTTTCTCGGCATAAGCCTCAAGAAGCTCTACTTCTTCAAGACTATATTCATTATTATCATTCATATTATTCAAAATGCACTCCGAATATGCCGCTTTACGGCTGTGTTACGTAATTTAAGGGGTTCACTCGGTTCTTGCCCTCACGCACCTCAAAGTGGAGATGGTTACCGGTAGAGCGTCCCGTCGTACCCATTTCGGCTATCTGCTGTCCCTTGGTCACCTTATCACCGGGAGACACGAGCAACTTTCTGCAGTGAGCGTAGAGCGTATAAACGCCGCCGCCATGGTCAATGAGTATGTATTTGCCGTAGCTGCTGTCCGTCTCGGCAAGAAGAACGGTTCCATTATTGGAGGCGTAGATCTGGGTACCTGCCTGCCCGGGAATATCTATACCGGAATGAAATTTACGTTCTCCGGTGAAGGGGTCGTTTCTGTAGCCATACTTGGATGATATTCTCGATACACTTACGGGCGTGGGCCACATATATTTGCCTTCGGCAACCACCTGAGTCTGCCCTTTTATCTTTTCAAGTTCCTCAATATAGGCGTCAAGCGCCTCAGCTTTCTTCTCTTTGTCCGCTTCCATTTGTTCTAGAAGCTTCTGCTCGGTCTCGATATCGGTCATTTTGTCGGATATGAGCGTTTCGCACTTGGCCGAAAGGTCCTCAAGCTCCACCTTGTCGATCTCGAGCTGCTCAAGAAACGCATCCATCGTCTCCTTATCGGTCTCGCAGGCAGCCTGCAAAGCTTCGAGCTCCGCCTGCTTCTGCTGATAATTTGCAAGGAGCATACTGTCGTAATCGAGAATGCTTGCCGCGTAATCGAGAACGATCAGAAAGTCCGTGAAGCTTCCTGCTCCTATGATCATAGACAGCGTCGTTGCTTCCTCCTGCTCGTATGCTATGCGCATACGCACCTTTATATCCTCATAAAGCGCGGCACATTCCACCTTTTTATCCGCAATCTGACCTTCAAGCGTCACGATCTCGGCGGCAAGCTCTTCCCTTGCCTTTTCAGTCATAGCGATCTTTCCGTTAACCGCCTCGATAAGAGCGTCGTATTCTTCTTTTTCCTCTAAAATCGTATCAATATCATTTCCGAGGGACGCTATCTTATTCTTGATATCTTTAATTTTTTTGTCGTAATCAGCAAGCTGCTGCTCATACTTTTTAACGGTGGAGTTATCTTTGTAGTCATCAGTATTGGCGGCGTGCATAACCATAAGCGAAGCAAACAAAAGCACCGCAAAGGTAACGGCCGTAACGAAAGTTTTAATTCCTTTCCTGATTCTCATTTTTCCTCCTTTGCCCACACCGTGGGGATCAATTCTTGGTATACTTCGAAAGTGAGATAGTACTGCCTATAACGCCGGTAACTATGCCGGTCGCTATGATTCCCATAAACAGATAGTAAACGACGTCGGCAAGCGGGACAAAGGTGAGCATCGTCAGCGTTGCTCCCATCGTCTCCGTCGTATACACGTAAAGCGCGCGTCCTATAAACGCAGCGGGGATGCTGGCGATAAGACCGATTATAGCTCCTTCGAGCACGAACGGCAGCGAGATGAACCATCCCGTTGCGCCCATATAGCGCATTACGCTGATCTCGTCTTTTCTTGAATAGACCGAAAGCTTGACTGTGTTTATGATAACGAATATGCTCACGACGAAGAGAACCGCCAAAAAGCAGATAAAGATAAACATTATACCGCTTTTGAAGCTCGTTATCATATTCGCCAAGTCTACCTGATCGTTGGTTTTTCTGACACCGTCTATCTGGCGAAGGTTATAGCTGATGCTCGTAACCTTTTCAGCGTCGATGTAAGTGATCTTGAAGCAGTCTGCAAGGGGATTATCGTCTCTGTATTCTTCATAAAGATAACCGAAATCGCCTGCCTGCTCCTTCATTATGTTGAGTCCTTCGTCGGCGGTTATACGCTGGACGTTATCAACGTCCACGTACTCAATGCTTTTGATTTGCTGCTCAATAGACACGATCTCTTCCTCGGTGAGGTCGTATTCAAGGAATATGACGATCTCGTTCATAAGTCCGAGACTGTTGAGATTTACGTTTATATTCACTACCAGCAAAGCAAAGCTGCAAAGCACAATAAGACAGCTCATAAGGACTGCTACGGAGGCAACGCTCATAACGCCGTTGCGAAGGATGCCCTGGAACGCCTGTCCGATGAAATAGGAGAGTCTGTAATGTTTCATTCGTACATACCTCCGACTCTGTCTTCCGCAACGATGCCCTTATCTATCATAACGACGCGCTGCTGATAATAGTCAACAAGGCTCTTTTCGTGTGTAACGACGACAACAGTCTTGCCAAGCTTATTTATCTTTACGAGCAGATTCATTATTTCAAGAGACATTTTGGGGTCTATATTACCCGTTGGCTCGTCGGCAATAATGATATTCGGATTGTTTGCGAGAGCTCTTGCAAGCGCAACTCTCTGCTGCTCACCGCCCGAAAGCTCGTTGGGGAAGCAGTTCATTTTTTCGGCAAGACTCACAGTTCTGAGAAGGGCGGGAACGCGCTTTCTTATCTTTCTGGAGGGAGTGCCGACAGCCTGCATAGCAAAAGCTACGTTTTCGTATACGGTCTTCTTCGGGAAGAGCCTGAAATCCTGAAAAACAACGCCCAGCTTACGTCTGTAATGAGGGACCTTAAAATAAGAAAGCTTTGCAAGATCCTGATCTCCAACGATTATTTTGCCCGAGGTAACCTTTTCCTCGCGGAGAAGCAATTTCATCATCGTGGATTTACCGGCACCGCTGGCACCCACAACGAACACGAACTCGCCGTCCTCGATGGTGAGATTGACACCGTTAAGAGCCGTCGTTCCGTTTGAATAGGTTTTCACCACATTCTTGAATTCTATCACTTCCGAATACTCCTTTCTCTTTGATTCCGGACGCTTTGTTCCGCGTCCTTCGGGGATCTTTCACACATCAGAACTTGATGGGTTTCGAGGTGAGATACCTCTTGACCATAAGTGCCACCTTGAACGTGATGGCGTGATCAAACTCGCGCAGATCGAGGCCCGTCAGCTTGCGGATCTTTTCCAGTCTGTATACGAGAGTATTTCTGTGAACGAAAAGTTTGCGTGACGTTTCGGAAACGTTCAGATTGTTTTCGAAGAAGCACTGGATCGTC
>CAYXHC010000004.1:0-54535 GCA_964464905.1 uncultured Lachnospiraceae bacterium | reverse complement strand
GTTTGTGTTGCCCGTCTGCAGAGCAGGGTCCTCATAGCTGTGACCGTTAACGGTGATGATGCCGTTCGTGTTTTCGTTAACGACGGCGCCCTTGGGGTTCATGCAGAAGGTGCGCACCTTGTCACCGTACTTTTGCGTGCGGTACACGATCTTGCTTTCGTAAAGCTCGTCCGTTAGGTGAGAAAATACCTCTGCCGGAAGCTCAACGCGCACACCGATGTCAACACGGTTGGACTTAGTTGGGATCTCAAGCTCGCGGCACACCTTTTCCATCCACTTGCTTCCGCTTCTGCCCACGGAAACGACGCACTTATCACAAAGATAGGTGTTATCTTTGGTGGAGACCTCGTATTTGCCGTCGGCGACGGATACGGAGGTGACGGGGGTGTTGAAGTGGAAATCCACCTTGTCGGAAAGATGCTCGTAGAGATTTTTCAGAACGACGTAATTTTTGTCTGTTCCCAAATGACGCACGGACGCGTCAAGAAGGTGAAGATCGTTCTGCAGGCAGAGTTTTTTGAATTTGGTGCCTGCGGTGGAATAGAGCTTAGTGCCCTTACCGCCGTGCTTCATGTTGATCTCGTCAACGTAATAGAGCAGGTCGAGGGCTTCCTTTTTGCCTATATATTCATAAAGCGTGCCGCCGAAATCGTTTGTTATGTTGTATTTGCCGTCGGAGAAAGCACCGGCTCCTCCAAAGCCACTCATAATGTTGCAGTCTTTGCATTTGATGCAGGATTTGACCCTAACGCCATCGATGGGGCAAGCTCTCTTTTCAAGAGGATTACCTGCCTCAAAAACCGCGATCTTCAGCGATGGAGCAAGCTTTGCAAGCTCGTATGCGGAGAAAATGCCGCCGGGACCGGCGCCGATGATTATTACGTCGTAATTCATAGAACACTCTCTTAATTAAATGTATTATGATCTTGTTTTATTGTTCGCCGGATGCAGCAGACCATACCTCGGAAGCCGTTTCCGGGGGGAGCTTTTTCAGCTTCCTGCCGTTTGCAACACCAATGACGAGATAGTAGAGCACCCAGGCGTGGATAAGTACGTCGAGAATGCCGAAAAAATCGCCTGACCAAAGGAAAATCCCTACCATAAACGCTGTGTCGATCAAAAACATTACGAGTGCCAGTACCATAAAGCCGTATTTCTTCTTGCTGAATATCCATGCGGAAAGATATATGAGGATAACCACCACGGCAATTGAGCAGGAAAAAACGATGGCGGTAGTTTCTTCAAGAGCGATGCCGAAAAGCACGACGACATAGGGGATGGTGGCGGAGAAGAGAAGCATTGCGGAGGAATCGAAAAAGAGCAAAACTATGTTAACTGCGGTGAGGATCAGCATAAGAAGCAGATTTCCTCTTGCCACGTCGTATTTTTGCTGTGCGGTGTCACGGGGCGACAAGGTGGTCACGGCATTGGGTGTATTCATAGAATTCTCCTTCGTTGATATTAATATATGGGTCATTCCACGATCATTTTACCACGGAGAGGTGACGTTTGCAATAAAAAAAGAGGAAGCGGCGGAGAAGTTGCTTCCTCTTTTTCGGAAATTATTTGTTTTTAAGCTTGGATTCTGCCTTCAAGCGGAGAGATGTGTCGAGAATGCGCTTGCGCAGACGGAGAGTTTTCGGGGTGACCTCGATAAGCTCGTCGTCGGCAATGAACTCGATAGCCTGTTCAAGTGAAAGAACCTTGGGAGGTGTGAGACGGAGCGCTTCGTCCGCACCGGTGGAACGGATAGAGGTGAGATGCTTCTTCTTGCACACGTTAACAGCGATATTTTCCATCTTGGGGCACTCGCCGACGAGCATTCCTTCGTAAACGTCAGCACCGGTGGTGATAAAGAGCGCACCGCGATCCTGAGCGTTGTAAAGACCGTAAGAGGTGGCCTCGCCCGTTTCGGATGCAACGAGAGAGCCGGTGTAGCGGAGAGTGATGTCACCCTTATAGGGCTGATAACCATCGAAAATGGAATTCAGTATACCCTCGCCGCAGGTGTCGGTGAGAAATTCGCTTCTGTAGCCGAAAAGGCAACGCGCAGGAATGGAATATTCGATCTTCATGCGGGAACCGGAAAGATTCATTTCAAGAAGCTCGCCGCGGCGCGCGCCCAACTTTTCGATAACGACGCCAACGGAGGTTTCAGGTACGTCGATGGAAACGCGTTCCATCGGCTCGTGCTTAACGCCGTCGATCTCGCGGAAGAGCACGCGGGGCATAGAGCAGGTAAGCTCGTAGCCTTCGCGTCGCATGGTCTCGATGAGGATGGAAAGGTGCATTTCACCACGGCCTGCAACGGAGAAGCTGTCCGTTGTCTCGCCATCGGTAACGCGGAGAGAAACGTCGCGGAGCATTTCCTTATAAAGACGTGCGCGAAGCTGACGGGAGGTAACGAACTTACCCTCGCGGCCTGCGAAGGGGGAGTCGTTGACGGAGAACGTCATCTCAATGGTGGGCTCGCTGATCTTAACGAACTCAAGCGGCTCAACGTGAGCGGGGTCTGTGAGTGTGTCGCCGATGGTGATGTCGGCGGCGCCGGAGAAGCAGATGATGTCACCCACTTTCGCGTCGGTTACGGAAACGCGGGAAAGTCCGTCGAACTGATAAAGGGAAACGACGGAGGTTTTCTTCGCGGGGGCGTCGGGGGTGTGATAGTTTACGACGGTAACGTTCTGTCCTACCTTGACGGAGCCGCGCTCGATGCGTCCGATACCGATCCTGCCAACGTATTCGTTGTAGTCGATATTGGAAATGAGCATCTGAAGGGGACCGTCGGGGTCGCCTTCGGGTGCGGGCATATAGTCAACGATTGTGTCGAAAAGGGGCTTTAAGTCCTTGCCTTCCACGAAGGGGGAAAGGGAAGCGGTGCCAGCCCTGCCCGAGCAGAAGATCATGGGAGATTCAAACTGATCGGTGGTGGCGTTAAGGTCGAGAAGAAGCTCAAGAACCTCTTCCTCAACCTCCTCAATGCGTGCGTCGGGGCGGTCGATCTTATTTATGACGACGATAACTCTGTGACCAAGCTCCATAGCGCGTCCGAGAACGAAACGGGTCTGAGGCATAGGACCTTCTGCCGCGTCAACGAGAAGGATAACTCCGTTAACCATTTTCAGTATGCGCTCAACCTCACCGCCGAAGTCGGCGTGACCGGGAGTGTCGATTATGTTTATCTTCGTGCCGTTATAGTTGACGGACGTGTTTTTTGCAAGGATGGTGATACCGCGCTCGCGCTCCAGGTCTCCGGAGTCCATAACGCGCTCGGTAATTTGCTGTTTATCGTGATATTCGCCGCACTGCTTCAGCATTTCGTCTACTAAAGTCGTCTTGCCATGGTCAACGTGAGCGATTATTGCAACGTTTCTTAAATCTTCGCGTACCAAATTATACCTCCATACCGCACTTGCGGCATAATAAAATCAAATTGAATGTTGTCAACGATTTTTTATTATATCACAATGAACGGAGGAAATAAATACAAAAATGCGAAAAAACACTGCGAAAGAAGACTTTTTTGCGGAAAATCCCCCCGACCGGGTCGGGGGGGGAACAGGCGCTGCGCGGGACGGGGCAGATTCTCGTAAACATTAGAGAGAACCGTCCGCTTTTGGCGAGCTTGTTTGCCGGAAAGCCGAATGCCGAAAATTACAAAGAATTGACGAGAGCCTTGAAGTGCTCACCGCGCTCCTCAAAATTACGGAAGCGGTCGAAGGATGCGCACGCAGGGGAAAGCAGGAGCGTGTCAGCGGAAAGAAGAGACGCACGCTCGTATGCGTGGCGAACGGCAAGATCAAAATCGTCGATAACGGAAAACTCCGGCATCTCAGTTGCTCTTTCTTCGAAGACTGACCTGATAAGCGCAGAGACGGCTCCCGTTACCGTAACTGAAGCAACGCCGCCATGAGCGATGATGGCGTCGGCAAGCGGTTCCATGGGAATTTGTTTGTCGTAGCCACCGACGACAAGGGAGATCTTTCTTTCGGGAAGGGCGGAAAGGGCGGCGGCGGTGCGTGTGGGTGTGGAGTCTATGCTGCCGTTGTAGCAGTTGATGCCGTTGATCTCGCGAACGAACTCCAGACGGTGAGGTACGCCGCCAAAGGTGCGCGCAACCTTGTCGGCAACAGTCGCAAGCTTTTCTGCCTCCACGTATTCAGCGGCAACGGCGATGGCAGCCATGTAGTTTTCAACGTTGTGAAGACCGGGGAGCTTGATGGCGCTTCTCTTCAGGACGACGGTCTCCTTGCCCTCAAGGCGAAGGATCACGTCGTTGCCGCAAAGATACACGGCGTCGGTAACTGTGTCGGGAACGGGGGAGGACGAGAAAAACGTCACCTTCGCGCCGGTAACGCCTGCGGCGGCGCGTGTTTCGTCGTTATTATAGTTCAGCACGGCGCGGCGGCAGCCTTCGCCAACAACGCGAAGCTTTGCCTTTATGTATTCGTCCATGCCGGTGTGCCAGTTCAGATGGTTGGGAGTGATATTGGTGATGACAGCCACCTCGGGAGGGGAAGGCATCGTCATAAGCTGAAAGCTTGAAAGCTCCGTTACGGCAAAATCGTCAGCGCCAAGCTCATATACGCGGGGAAGAAGGGGTGCGCCGATGTTGCCGCCAAGACCAACCGCAGCGGTGCCGCTATACGCCTCGGAGAGAATGAGATGGGTGAGCGTTGTCGTGGTGGTCTTGCCGTCGCTTCCGGTGATGGCGATCTTGCGGGCAGGGGAGAGAGCGTAGAAAAGCTCCATCTCACTCGTTAAGATCGCACCTTTTTTTCGTGCCTCGACGATTCCGTCGGCGTCGGGGCGAAGTCCCGGCGTACGGAAGATAACGGCAGGCTCAATGCCATCAAGATAGCCGTCGCCAAAAATGAAGCGAACACCCTTTTTTTCAAATTCGGAAACGGGAGCGGTCTGCTCCACCTTTTCGCGCGGCTTGCCGTCGCGAACCGTAACGGATATCCCCGTACGGAGTAAAAACTCCGTCAGAGGAACATTTGAAATGCCAAAGCCGAGAACCGTGGCGCCGCGACGGCGGCAATTTTCAATAATCTCTTTTCCCGTGATCTTCATATATGGGGTCCTTTTCGTCAGTTTTGTTTTTGTACGCTCTTATATTCGTCGTAGAATTTATAGTAGGGACAGTCGGAGGTGTTCTTTCTTAAGAATTTCTCCATTTCGTCCTCATCCAGCGACATCTGGCAGGCGTAGTCGTCGGTGTATTCGTCGTAATCGTAGTAAACGCAGTCCTCGCATCGACTGACGCGTTTTTTTGTCACTTTCTTCTTTTCCATAAAGCCTTACACAAAATAATGATATGCTGACGGTTCCCGTCGGTTAATATTATAAGCCTTCAGCGGAGTTAAATCAAGTCCTTTGCCCGATGACGAAGACATAAAGGATCAAATATAAACTCGTTGTAAACTTTATCCGCCGTCCTTGAAAATGACAGTACTATTTGATATACTAAAACGGTATACGTAAATAAATGCCGTTTTTCGGCATAGAACATTTTTTTGAAAAACAAGGATGGAACAGAAGTTGAAAAAGTTAGCCCTGCTCACGATAACAGCATCGATCCTTCTCGTGCTTCTCACCTCTTGCGGCGGAGGCAGCACCTTCGGCGTAAAATTTGATGTATCCGGCGATACCGCAAAGGTAACGAGATACGTTGGTGATTCAACCGTGGTTGAGATCGCGGATGAATATAAAGGCGCATCCGTTACCGAGATCGCTGACAACGCATTTAAGGACGAGGCTATTACGAAAATAGTCATTCCCGACTCCGTTACCCGTATCGGAGCAGGAGCTTTCCAGAACTGCAAGGCGCTTGAAGAGGTGGTTATAGGCTCCGGTGTTACCGAGATCGCGGATAGCGCGTTCTCCGGTTGCTCCGCTCTCACCTCCGTCACGCTCCCTGAAGGCGTTGAGTCTGTCGGAACGAGTGTATTTATGAATTGCGAAATGCTTGTGAGCGTAACGCTTCCTGATTCTCTTGATATAATCGGTCCTAACTCCTTCTACGGTTGCTCCTCTCTCGCCTCCGTTACGATACCTGCAGGTGTTACGACTATAGAGGACGCTTTGTTCTGGGGTTGTACCAAGCTCTTCTCCGTCACCTTCGCCGGCTCACCTACCGGCATCGGTGAATTTACGTTCAATAAATGCGCGTCTCTTTCGTCGATTGAGATCCCCTCGTCCGTGACGTCCATCGGAATGTCGGCGTTCAGTGAGTGTACAGCTATCAAGTCACTGACTATTCCGGCAGGCGTTACTTCTATCAGTGAGAAGACCTTCTATAAGTGTGCTTCTCTCGAAGAACTTGAGCTTCCCGAAGGACTCACCTCTATCGGTGTTAACGCATTCGTTCATTGCCTCTCGCTCACAGAATGTAAGCTCCCTTCTACGCTGTCTCTTATGGAAGAAGGCGCATTCATGGGATGCAGTTCTCTTAAGACGATTACCATTCCCGAAAGCCTCACCTCTATTCCGAAGGCAGCCTTTAACGGATGTACTGCCCTTGAGACCGTTAACTTCCATGACGGCATCGTAAGCATGGGTATCAGTGCGTTTGCAGATTGCACAGCACTCACAGAGATCGTTATTCCCGAGGGACTCGCAGAGATTCCCATCTCCTGCTTCTCCGGGTGCAAATCACTGACTTCCGTGACCATCCACGAAAACGTTGAAAAGATCCCCGATTCCGCTTTTGATAAGTGCGGAAGCTTCACCGTTAAGCTCTGGTCCGGCTCGTACGCGGAGCTTTGGGCGAAGGAAAAAGCAAAGGTCACCGAAGTGCTCGGTAAGGCAAGCAAGCATTGACAAAATTGAAAACGACGCGGTATTTCGCGTCGTTTTTTTATGTTCACGCTTTCTTGCTGATCTCAATGACCGGCTTTGCGATCGTTATAGAGTCGTATTCCGCAAGGACGGTGGGGATCTTCTTGTTAAGGTCAAATTTGAGCGGCCAATAGTCGCCGGTGGTGCACCAAACACGGAGCGCAACGACGAGACAGCCTGCACCGTAGCCTGTCACGGCAGCGAAGGGAGGAGCTTTGCTGATGACGCGGCTGTCTACGGCAACTCTGGACTTCAGCACGTCAAGGAGAAGATCTATATCTGTGTCGGGGGTGACGTTTATCTCGATATCGAGCCGGCGTGTGCCTTCGGAGCTTACATTGGTTACGGAGTTGCCGGTCACATTGCCGTTGGGGATAACGACGCGCCTGTTATCCGGAGTGATGAGCGTGGTGTAGAAGATGTTGATCTTGGAAACGGTGCCCTCGTCTCCGCCGACAACGATATAGTCACCAACGTCAAATGGACGGAAAACGATGAGAATCACGCCGCCGGCGAAGTTGGAAAGACCGCCCTGAAGTGCAAGACCGATAGCGAGACCTGCCGAGCTGAGAAGCGCAATAATGGAGGTCATAGGCACGCCTAAAACGGCGGCAACGGTGAGAAGAAGAACGATGTTCAGAACGAATCCGAGAGCGCTCTTTACAAATCCAACAGCAGCTTCGTTCATGTTCTTTGCCAGACGGGAGCGTGTGAAAAAATTAACGAGACCTTTCACGATGAAGCGGCCGACAACGAGAATGAGACCGGCGAACAGAAGCTTGAGCACGATCGTAACGGCGTACTCTGAGATCAGCGCGCCTGAATTTTGTATGAATTGTTCCATAATTTACTCCTGATGATAAATATAAGTAAAGCGGGGAAGGATCCCCGCTTTTTTTACTGTTTTTGTTCGCCGCGGATAACGTTGCGGCGGATCTTGCCACTGATGGTCTTGGGGAGGTCGGAAACGAACTCGACGATTCTGGGGTACTTGTAAGGAGCGGTGTGTTCCTTTACGTAAGTCTGGATTTCGCGCTTGAGCTCATCCGTGCCGACGGTGCCCTTCGTGAGGACGACGGAAGCCTTAACGATATTTCCGCGTATTTCATCGGGTACGCCGGTAACGGCAACCTCCAGAACGTAGGGCAGCTCCATAATAACGCTTTCGATCTCGAAGGGACCGATGCGGTAGCCGGAGGACTTGATAACGTCGTCAACTCTGCCGACGTAATAGAAGTATCCGTCTTCATCGCGCCATGCGGTGTCGCCGGTGTGATACATACCGTCGTGCCAAACCTCGCGGGTCGGCTCCTCGGCGTTGTAGTAGCCCTTGAAGATACCGACGGGAGTTTCCTTGTCCGTGCGGATAACGATCTCGCCCGTTTCGCCCTGAGGAACGGAGTTGCCGTCGTAATCCACGAGATCAACGTCGTACTGAGGACTGGGACGTCCCATGGAGCCAAGCTTGACTGTGGTGCCGATGAAGTTTGCAAGAACGAGAGTGGTCTCCGTCTGACCGAAGCCCTCCATTACGCTGAGACCCGTTGCATCGCGGAAGCGGTTGAATACCTCGGGATTGAGGGCTTCGCCGGCAACGGTTGCGTATTCAAGAGACGAAAGATCGTATTTCGAAAGATCCTCGCGGATCATAAAGCGATACATCGTGGGCGGCGCACAGAAGGTGGTGACACGGTATTTTTCGATAACGGAAAGGATATCGTCTGCGTGGAAGCGGTCGAAGTCGTAGATGAATACGGGTGCGCCGCAGAGCCACTGACCGTAGAGCTTGCCCCAGAGAGCCTTTCCCCAACCCGTGTCGGAGATGGTGAGATGCAGTCCGTTGGGATTTACGTTGTGCCAGTATTTAGCGGTCATATAGTGACCGAGAGCATAAGTGTAGCTGTGAGCCGCGATCTTAGGATAACCCGTAGTGCCCGACGTGAAAAGCATAAGCATAGTATCGTCGCCGCAGGGGGAATCTTCGGTTCTGGGGAAGGTGTCGGCATATTTGCCCGACGCAACCTCTTCGTCAAGATCGAGCCATCCGTCGGGGGTGGGCATATTGCCGCCGGCAGAGATTCGGAATTTCAAAGTGGGAGACGCAGAGAGCGCTTCGTCAACGTGAGAGGGAACGCCGTCCTGACGGGTGGCAATAATGGCTTTCACGCCTGCTGCGTTGAAGCGGTAAACGTAGTCCTTTGCCAGAAGCTGGGTCGTCGCGGGAATCATTACGGCGCCGATCTTGTGAAGCGCGCATACGGACGTCCAGAACTGATAGTGACGTCGGAGCACGAGCATAACGCGGTCGCCCTTTTTGATTCCGAGAGAAACGAGATAGTTCGCAACGCGGTTAACGTCACGGTCAAGCTCAGAGAAGGTGCGGCGAAGCTCGGTCTTGTCAGCATCCAGATGGATAAGAGCAAGCTTTTCGGGATTAAGCTTTGCCATACGCTCAACGGTGTCGTATGCAAAGTTGTATCTATCCGTGTTTTTGAAGGTGATCTCAGTGGGAGTGCCCTTTTCGTTAACGGAAACGGAAACGAAGTCGGTGGCCATATCAGAGCCGCTGCGGTCAGCGGTGACGGTAGGCGCTGCTGCAAGAGTCTCCTCTTCGGGATATTCATACGCCGTGCCGTCCTGATTCATAACGATAGCGATGAATTCGCAGTCCTCGCCGCCTGTGGCGATCATGCCGTGAGGCATGGAGCTGTCGTAGTAAACGGAGTCGCCTGCTTCGAGGATCTCCGTTCTGCCATCCAGACAAACGAGAAGCTTACCCTTGATAACGACGTCGAATTCCTGACCAACGTGAGAGGAAAGACGCACGGGCTCGTTCTGTTCCGCTTCGGAATATTTTGCCAGAACTCTGAAGGGTTCTGCGATCTTATTCATAAAAAGGGGCGCGAGATTGTTATAAGAGAAGCCTTTGCGTCTTACGATGGGAAGACCGCCGCCGAAACGGGTGACGGAATACTCGGTAAGCTTGGGGCTGGAGCCTTTGAGGATGTCCGTTACGTCAACGCCGAAAAGGTGAGCACATTTGTAAATGAACGTAAACGAATAATCATTCTCGCCGCGTTCGTATGCGCGGTACGTTTCAAGCTCGGTGCCGGTTGCCTTAGCTGCTTCTTCTTCGGTAATCTCGAGTATCTCCCTTAAATCGCGAATTCGAAGAGCGACCTCTTTAATTGCATTGTTTTCATTTGTGAAATTGTGTTCCTGGTTGTTCATACGGTATCCTCCTTTTTAGAATACTGTGAAATGTAATTGCTTTATTCGCACGCGGAGACGGCGCAAACAAATTGGGTTTATTTTATCATCAAGCAGGGACGCTGTCAATAAATATTAATAAAAATTCATAAAGATGAATAAAAAATTGTTAATGTTTACACCGAGACTATTGAATACGAAAGGTTTTCGGTGTAAAATTACAGTGTGTGAAAACAGACGCAACCCAATAACAGAAAGGACGGAATTGATCTATGGCAGACGAAAAAAGATCTGATATCATTTATCCGAAAGAGCCTCCGGCACAACCGCCGATGCCCGAATGGAGACGACCTTCGGGACCGCCGCCTCCTCCAACGGAGAATAACGGACAGCAGCCGCCGCGTCCGCGTCCCCGCTTCGAACGTCCCGATATGACCAAGCGCGGTCTTTGGGGCGCACACGACCCTGCTATCTACCGTGATCCCGTTTCCGGCGACTATTTTGCCTACTGTACGCATCAGAACGTGTACCGTTCATCTGACATGGTGGATTGGAAATGGATCGGCGGTATCATAAACGAGACCCCGGAGGATGTTTTCGCCTGGACTAACAGCCGCGGACTTTGGGCGCCCGATATCATCAGGGTGGGCGATGAGTACAGAATGTACTGCTCAACATCCTCCTTCGGTGTTCAGCTTTCCTGCATTTATCTTGCCGTTTCCGATAAACCTGAGGGACCTTACGAATACCGCGGGATCGTTGTGAAAACGAATAAAAATTCCGCCGTCAACGCCATTGACGCCAATCTTGTCGTTGACGAAAAGACCGGAGAGCAGTATATGGCTTTCGGCTCCTTCTGGGGCGGGATAAGACTTATGAAGCTCGATCCCGAAACGGGACTTGCCGCCGACAAGAGCGAATGCGAGGACGGACGCTCAACGGAAGAGGCTATGGGCCCATGCATCTGCTGCCGTCCCCTCTGGTGCGACCGTGCCGTTGAGGGCGCGTATATAAGATACAATAAGGAAACGGACTATTATTACCTTTTCGTTTCCTACGGCTCACTTTCCAGCGACTATAACATCAGAGTCGGCAGAAGCCGCAATATTATGGGTCCGTATCTCGATTTTCACGGTAAAGCAATGACCGACACCGAGGATCACGAGGGAAAAACGGGTCTTATGATAGCCTGTGGCTACAGATTTGAGGATTCCCGTGGCTGGATGGGACCGGGACATAATTCCGTCCTCGTTGACGAAGACGGCTGGTATCTCGTTTGTCATATCAGACCTTACGGCGTTTATAAGCATGTCGATTCAACTATGCACATCCGCCGTATCCTCTGGTCGGAGGACGGCTGGCCGATGCTCTCCCCCGAGAATTACGCCGGAGAACCCATACAACCCATTCCCGAGGAAGCCATATACGGCAGATACGAGTGGATCACCCTTACCCCATCTGTGCCCCAGAGCGTTATCGGCAGCGCCCCTGCCACGATAATGCCTCACGGCGGAATGCACATATCCAGCCATACCCGTATCAGATGGGAAAAGAACGGTGATTACGGCGTTAAGATGGATCTTGGCGGCGGTCATACCATAGACGGCAAGGTGCTCGCCGTATGGGATGCTGAAAACGGACGTCCCACCGTTGCCATAACGGGTATCACAAACGACGGCGTTGCCGTTTGGGCGAAGAAGGTGGCTGATATGCCTCCCCGCAGACTTGGCCCCGGCTCCGGCGGACCTACCGTATAAATATTGACTCTTAAAAGGAGGCGCAAGATGAAAAAAGGAGTTATAGCTGTTTTGCTTTTGGCAGCGCTGTGCTTTTCATCCTGCGCCTCCTCTTCTCGCGCTCCCGAATCGAAGGAGTGGTACGACTATTTTGACACTGTCGTTACCCTTATCGGATATGAGGATAAGGAAGCCTTCGAAAAAACAGCCGCCGAGATCGAGGGAATACTGAAAAAATACGACGCGCTTCTCGATATATATAGCGAGGATAGCGAGCTATACCGCCTGAACGCGGCAGGCGGCAAACCCGTCGCAGTGTCGGCGGAGCTTGTAAAGATAATAGAATTTTCAAAGGAAATGTACACATACACGAACGGAGAATGTAACGTTGCCTTTGGCGCTGTCTTGTCTTTGTGGCACCGCTACCGTGAAAACGCGCTCGCCGGAGACGTGGCGATCCCGTCCCGCGGTGAGCTTCTCTCCCTTTCGGAGCATTGTGATATCCAAAACGTAACGGTTGACGAGATTGCACAGACTGTGACTCTCGAAGATCCTCTTATGTCGCTCGATATGGGTGCCGTTGCAAAGGGGTATGTGGCAGATGTGATCGCGGAATACCTGAACGGGGCGGGGAAAACCTCATACGCCGTTTCGGTTGGCGGTACAGTCGTTACCCTTGGCTATAAGCCGAACGGTGACGCCTTTACGGTTGGTGTTGAGAACCCCGATCCCGATTCCGGCGAGGCTTATGTGTCGCGGATCACGCTTGACGGACGTGCCGTTGCCACCAGCGGCTCCTATCAGCGGTTTTATGAGTGTGACGGCGTTCGTTATCACCACATAATCGACAAGGATACCCTCTTTCCCAAAAATGATTTTTTATCCGTCACCGTGGTGGCGGAAAGTGCCGCTTTGGCGGACGTTCTTTCCACGGCAATATTCAATATGAGCATAGAGGCAGGCGAGCGGTTCGTGGCGTCGCACGATGGCGTTGAAGTTCTCTGGGTGCTTTCGGACGGAAGCATCCGACGAAGCGACGGTTTTCCGTCGTTGGAATGAAAGCACCGCGTCTCATGGCGAATCCTTTTGGCACATAAACATACGCAAAAAAGAGAACGAAATGAAAAACCGTTTCGTTCTCTTTTTTTGCGTCCTCTCCTCCTTCACAATATGTTCGCATTTATCATATTATGACTATGTAACGACGAAAGGAGGAAAGGACAATAAAGTGAACGAAAGAACAAAGGTCGCCGTCCTTGGCGGCGACGAAAGACAAACGCGGCTTTCCTCAATATTGGCAGGCAGCGGCTATAAGGTCAGCGCATACGGCACGGATGGCGCCGCCACTGGGGTGACGCGGTACGGCACCGCAGAGGAGGCGGTGTCGGATTCCGACGCCGTCATATTTCCGCTTCCTGCTGTGAAAAGCGGAGCATATTTGAATGAAAAAAGTGACGTTCGAGTTTCCGTGACGAAGATTCTGGATGCAATAAAGAGCGAAGCCGTTATTTTTGCAGGAAAAGCGGACGCTGACTTCAAGGCGCTGTGCGCCGACCGAGGTCTTTGCCTTATTGATTATTACGATTCGGAGCCCTTCACTGTGAAAAATGCGTGGCTCACAGCAGAGGGCGCCCTTCATGTATATATGAGCGAGAAAAAAATATCCGTCCGTGACGGGGAAATACTCGTTATTGGCTCCGGGAGAGTAGCAAAGTGCGCGGCGTGGGCGTTTTCGGCTCTCGGAGCGGGGGTGACGGTGATGGCGAGGAATAAGGGGGCGCTGATCTGGTGGTCGCTTGAAGGCGTCCGTACCGTGGACCTTGACGATAAGGAGGCGAGACTCCATGCCTTCGCTCACGGATACGACGCAATAATCAACACGGTGCCCGTTACGTTTATTACCGGCTGTGCGCTCTCGCTTATTCCCGAAAAGACAATGGTGATAGACCTCGCTTCCTCACCTTACGGCGTTGATATCGCGGAGGCGAGAGAGCGAGGTGTGGAGCTTCACAGAGCGCCGTCCCTTCCCGGACGATACGCTCCCGAAAGCGCGGCAAGGGTGATAGCGGAGGAGATAACCTTTCGTCTTGAGTCTCTGAAGGGGGGCGTAAAATGATAGGATACGCTATGTGCGGCTCCTTTTGTACACACGAGGAGTCGCTGTCCGCTTTGGAGAAGCTCACGGCAAGCTACGACGTTTTGCCTATTCTCAGTTACAATGCCGCAGAAACTGATACCCGCTTCGGCAAGGCGGCAGATCTTGTCGAAAGACTCCGGCAGATAACGGGTAAGGAACCGGTTACAACGATAAACGGCGCAGAGCCTCTTGGCCCGAAAACGCCTCTTGAAGGACTCGTTATCGCTCCGTGTACGGGAAATACCTTAGCAAAGCTTGCGTATGCCGTAACGGACACACCTGTTACAATGGCGGCGAAGGCACATCTGAGAAACGGCGGAACCCTTCTTATCGCATTGGCTTCAAATGATGCGATGTCGGCAAATTTAGAAAACATCGGCAGACTTCTTTCAAGAAAAAACGTATATTTCGTGCCGCTGCGGCAGGATGATGTTGTGAAAAAGCCACATTCCCTTGTGGCAGACTTCAGGCTCGTTCCCGAGGCGCTGGCTGCCGCTCTTGACGATAGACAGCTTCGGCCTCTTTTTATATAAAAAAGTGCGAACACTTTTCGGTGTTCGCACTTGATTTTTCATCAATCTTCTTCGTCTTCTTCATCATCATTTGGGTGGATAACGGAGACCGTTGCCCATTCAACACGTCTGTCGGCGAATACTTCGACGTGTATGTCGAGACCGAATGCCTGAACGTGCGGCTGCTCTCCGTCGTCGGGGATGAGGGAGAGAGATGAGAATACGAGACCTCCGAGAGTGTCGTAATCCTCGTACACCTCGCTCTCGAATTTGCATCCGATTGTGTCTGCAAGCGTCTCAAGATCAAGATCGCCCGCAACGCGCCAGAGATTTTCACCCACCTGCTGGATGTCAAGCGGCTCGTGCTCGTCGAATTCGTCGTAGATGTTGCCGAATATCTCCTCTAAAAGGTCCTCCATTGTGACGAGACCGGAAACTCCGCCGTATTCGTCGAGAACGATGGCGATATGTACGTTCGACTGTTGCATTTCGCGGAAGAGAACGTCTGCACGCACCTGCTCGGGCGTTACGAGAGGCTGATGCATCAGCTCACGGACGGTGGTGCTTCCGCCGGACATACGGTCTAGTAAATATTCGCGGGAATAAAGAACACCGATGATGTTGTCGATATCATCCTCAAACACGGGGAACCGCGAAAATCCCGTTTCTTTGATAAGACGGTTGATCTCCTCGTCGCCGTCGTTGACGTCGATGACCTCCATCTTGGTGCGGTGTGTCATAACGTCGGAGGCGGTGATGTCGGAAAACTCGAAAACATTTTCGATCATTTCCTTTTCGGTAGCTTCGATGTTGCCGGATTCTTCACCTGCATCGATCATGTCAAGGATCTCATCCTCGGTGACGATCTCGGCATCGTCGCGGCGGATGCCGGCGGACTTGAGTATCACGCTTGCAATGAGAGAAGACAGCGCCGCAAGGGGGCTCAGTATAAAAAATACGGGACGAGCTATCCATGCGGAAATGGCGTATGCTTTCGTGGGATTCTGCTCTGCGGCAAATTTGGGGATCACCACGACGAAAAGATCGATCAGGACGCCTGAAACGAGTGTGACCGCAACACCTAAAAGGATCTTCGCCGTCGTGCTCTCAAGCACGGGGGAAAGCGTTGTCAGAATGGGGCAAATACCCGCCACGGCAAAAACTGTCGTCAAAGCAGAAAAAGCGAATATTGCGAAAAGAGCGCGGCGCTCGAATTTCGCGGAGTTTTCCATTGCCGAGAGCAGAGCTGAGGAGCGGCGGTCGCCGTCGTCGGCAGCTTTGCGCAGGCGAGATTCTATCCCCGAATACACCGCCCGATAGCAGAAAGAAAACATCATGGTTAAGATCAAGGATAAAACATATAGAACGATAAATGTCCACAAATGGTCGTCAGGCACAGTAAAAATCCTCCTTCTCCGTGCCACGGATATAATTATACGAATGCATTATATAATAAAGAGTTACGTATGTCAAGTTGCAAGCCGACAAAACATACGCGAGACGATCCTCTGTTTATGATTATTTTTTTATTAAACAATCATCGGTGCGGTTGACGGGAGGAGCGAATTGTGTTATATTTAACCTATAACAAAAGCGATGGCGCAAACAAACCGCCACGAAAGTTTTGGAGGAAACAAGAATGAAAAAGTTTATGACGATCCTTATGGCAATCATCATGGTTTTTCTCACTGTGGTTTCCGTTTCCGCATCTGAGACGGTAGACGAAGGCGAGCTTATCATCAGCCTCTTCGACCCCACCACCGGCGAGGTAGACCCTTGGCTTGCAAACAAAGACGGCGTTCTCACCGTTGAAGAGGTCGAGGGAAAAACCGCTCTCAAGCATGCGACCTGGGATACCTCCTGGGGCAGCTCACTCTCTCTCAAGCGCTACTATGACATTGACTGGACTGCATACGATTACGACAAGATCCTCTTTGTTGCCGACATCTACGTTTATGCTACCCCCGAGATCGACTATGACATAAGCGGCGAATTCAAGATCAAATTCGGTGACGGCTCCGACAAAAACGGAAACACCACTGAAATGTATCAGTACTATGAAAGCTGTGTAAATCTTGAGTTCGTAAACGGCTGGAATCACCTTGAGATCCCACTCTGCGAGCTTTATAACGATAAGGGAAGCGAAGAGGACTGGAGAGAGTCCGATTGGTTCTGTCTCTGGATGAAGAGCACGTTCCACACCTTCGACGTTGCTATCGCACGTCTTGATATCGTTTATACCTCCGAATCTCTCATTCCCGTAGAGACCGAGGTGCCCGAGACTGAAGCACCTGAGACCGAAGCACCCGAAACCGAGGCACCCGAAACCGAGGCTCCCGGCACCGAGGCTCCCGTAACCACCGAAGCTCTCGGTGAAGAGGGCGGATGCGGCTCCGTTGTCGGCGCCGCTGCGATCGTTGTGACGCTCACCGCCGTTCTCGGATGTGCTGTCGTTAAAAAGCACTGAAAAATTATATAAAAGGACGGAACCTGACGGCTCCGTCCTTTTTGTTTTGCGCTCAAATCAAAATTGACACGTACTTTTGCCCGTTTTTGCGGGAGGGAAAGTACCACTTTGAGCAACGTGTTACCCGACGCTGTTTTCTATGCCGATGAAGAAGGGGATGTTCGTTTCGCAATTAACGAGCATATAAACGAATGGACGGTCAAGCGTCACTTCTTTGGGATCAATTATTAAATCAGCACATTCGTCTTTCATTTCAACGACGGTGGCGGCTCCTGCCTTCACGCCCTGCGGTCCCACGGTAATGAAGGTCCTGTGAAGTACGCGGCTGATAGAGATGTTGCCGTCCGCAGACGTTCCGAGTGCGGAAAAGTCTGCTTTTGTCGGATCAAATGCGAGTGGCATTCCCATTTCTTTCAGCGTTGACGATAATTCCGAGGAGTATTCCGTTTCGTACACGGGGATCGCGGTATATACGGAGACATATTGCGGTGACGCCAAAAGCGCGGCAAGCTTTTCTCCCGTCAGGGTGGAAAGGTATTCCTCGGGGGTCACGCCCTCCTCGGGGAGAATGGCGGCGTAGGCGTATTTTCTGCCGCTGAAATATTTGATAAAGCCAACGGCACCGCCGTCTTCAAGGAAGACGTTTTCCACGCTGTGCATAAAGTCAACGGTCGATTCCTTGCCGTCAGCGCCCCTGAACTTACCTTCGCGCATTTGTTCTTCTTCGTAGATCTCCGTCCACTCCGCTTCAAAGGCAAGGGCGTTCACAAGGTACATAACGGCGTCCTCTGGGATCTTATCGAGTATTTCGGGGATCATTCCGTCTGTTTTTTCCTTGACCCAGTCGTTTATCTCGCGACAGGTGTCGTCGTTGAAAGGTGCGCGATAAACGTCAGCGCTGTAGTAATTTGCGTTCAACTCAAGAAAATCACGGTTTACGGTGAATCTTTCGTCGTTGGTGAACCAAACGGAATTCGCAAGACGAAGCTTATATTTTTCATTTTCGGGAAGACTTTTTATATACTCGCAAAGATTTGTGTTAAGCTCGTCAGCGGATGCGCCGAAAACCGCTTCCATCTGCGTTTTTGTTTCGCCGTTGGCACCGTTTGCGGTCATTGCGAGCGCAGAAATAACGGAAAGGGGAGAAACGAGGGTGTTGTCGCCGTTTTTATGGGATACGGCGAGCAAACGGATGGCAAAGTCGGTCATCTCTTCGGTAAACAAAGGGACATCAGGCTCGTTTTTGCTGTTAACGTCAGTGGCTGTGTCGGCGGCCGGACCGTCCTCCGTGTCAGCAACGGCGGGGTTTCTGCTTTCAATGCCGTCCATAAGGTCGATGATGTCGGGTGAGTTGGCGCAGCCGATGGTGCAGAAAAGCATTGACGTGAGAATAATGATGCATATTGCTTTTTTCATCTTTGTAATACCTCCGTTAATATGGTTGATGTACTCAACTGATCATATAGACGAAAACGGAAGCAAAAAGGTTCCCGAATTCTGCGTAAAATTAATGTTCCCCAACAAAAAAATACTACGCGGAGACGTTACTCTCCGCGTATGTAGTTTATATGCCGTTAAAAGCGCCGGTGATTCCCGTGCCGACTGCGGCGGCGGTGCCGGCAGCACCAAGCCCGAAGCTGACGGAAAGCGCCGTGTCAACAGCGCCCATAACTGAGGGGTCAAGATGACCTATCCGTTCGCGCAGACGCCGCTTGTCGAGGGTGCGTATCTGCTCTGCCAGAACGACGGAATCCTTAGTAAGCCCTGCCTCTCTGGAGGTGATATCGATGTGAGTGGGCAGGCGGGTTTTTCCCATACGGGAGGTGATGGCGGCGGCGATGACGGTGGGGGAATACCTGTTTCCAACGTCATTTTGTATTATCAGAACGGGACGGATCCCTCCTTGCTCCGATCCCACCACCGGGGAAAGGTCGGCGTAATATATATCTCCTCTTCTGACACCGTTCATTTTTTCATATCTTCTCCGTTACATAAACTTATTTGCGGCCGCAATAGTATTATTACCGCAAATGGGATAAATAAACCGCCCCGCCGAAAAAAATCGGTGGGGTTGCGGTCTACATTATAAGTTTACGGCGCGGGAGGGCGAAATGCTACTCTGTCATTCTCGCGAAAAGCTCGTAGGCTTCGGCGGAGTCCGTGAAGGAAAGACACATAACACGGCTGTCATCGTCCCAGGTGTAGGAGCCGGGGCGGCCTTCAAGCTGAGAATATACCATAACGGCAATGTGCTCAAGCTCGAAGTCCTCGTTGAAGGATCCCATCACCCTGATGAGGCAGGGAACACCGTCGCTTGTGTATGCGCGATCGTGGTGAACGAGATTCCCGTCATTATGCACGATAATCTCGTTTTTTGACGCGGCGAAGGAGGTCTGATAAAGACCTTTTTCGGAAACGACGAAGCTGTGCTTATACGGTTCTTTTTCAATGTCGTCAATATACCCGTCGATGTAAACGATGCCCTCAAAAACGTCGTCGCGTATGAGATAGCGCTTGTATCTGCCCTCGATGCGGATGGCGCAGGTCTCCTTTTCGTCGGGTGCGCCAACATAGAAGGAATATCCGTCGATAGTGTAGTCCACCTCGGTAACGTCCGCTATGGCGTAGAGAAGAAAAAATACGAACAGACCGACGATGAGCACGGTGCACCCTATGCGGAGCGAGCTTTTGAGAAAGCTTGCGGCGGGGGAGAGACTGTCAAAGAAGTTCCTGATCTTAAGAGATGCGGAATAACGACGCTCCCAACCGGTGTTTTCGGAAAAGTATTTTTCGTATATGCGCTCGTACTGCTCGGAGAAAAGTATCTTTTCCTCCTCCGTTGGCTCGGTATCGCCTTGCTTTTTTGCGGTGGGCGCGGAAAATATAGCGTCCGCAAGAGCGGCAGCGGAATCGACGGTGTTTTCGTCCACACGGTCGATGCGGGAAACGAGATAGGAAAGATTTTCAAAATCGATGTGCATCCTTTCCTTGTGCGAAGAAACGACGGCAGGTATGCTTTCGGGGTTGAGGGAGATCTCTCGGATCTCGTCGATGGTGAACAGCGCGCGGCGCAAAAGAGCGATGGTACGGAGCGTTTCCACATCCGCATCGGTGTATTCGCGGAAATCACGCCCGTTTTTGTCAACATGAGCGGGAGCAATAAGTCCGCGCTCCTCGTAGAGACGAACCGCGCGTTCCGTGAGTCCTGCCGCTTCTGCGGCTTTTTTTATCTGCATGGCGTTGCTCCTTTCCTTGTTTTCATAATGAGTATAACATATAACGCTGGGTGAGAAGCAATAGCTTTTTTGAAAAAAAGCAGCCGTTTTCAAAATAACATAAAATTTTTCGCAAAAACGGGAACAAACTTCGCCGCGTCTCCGTCTATATAGACACAAGGCAAAAATAATATATCTGTGCCGCATAAAGCGGCGGAAAGGATGATAACTATGAAAAAAAGAATCATGTCAGCCACGGTTGTGCTCCTTTTGATGGTCATGCTTTTCACGTCCTGCTCAGCAAAAATGAACGACAGCATGGCGGCAGGGGACGCATACTATCCGTCCGATAAGGCGGAGGATGTCTACGCAGAAGGTGGCTACGATTACGAGTACACCGCGCCGGAGCTTGATGACTATGTCGACAGCGACAGCAGCATCGGATCTCTCGATGCCGTGACCGAAACGTCACGTAAACGTATACAGTACGTTACCGTTACGATGGAGTCTCTTGAATACGATACGGCGCTTTCCGAGATCAAGATGCGCGCTGCGGCGGCGGGAGGATATATCGAGTCCTCCAGCGAATCGGGCAAGGATATTAAGGGAACCGGCTCCAGACGCGCCTATATCGTTTTTCGCATTCCGGCAGAGAATCTTGATAAATTTGCAGGCGAGATAGAGGATGTCGGCAATGTTCTCACCCTTGAGACGAGCACAAGAGACGTGACGGAATCCTACTATGATATCGAGGCGCGCCTTGCATCTCTTGAGTCACAGCGCGACAGATACATGGAGCTTCTTTCCGAAGCAAAGTCTATGGATGAGATACTCATCATTGATAACGCACTCACGGACGTCTTATATCAGATCGAGTCGTATACGGGCACTCTCAATAAGTATGATGCACTTGTGGCGTATTCCACCGTCACCCTCACGCTTTCCGAAGTGATCGAGCTGACTGAGCCGGAGCCTCTCGTGGTGGAGGAACCTACCTTCGGTGAGCGTGTCAAGGAAGCGTTTGGCGATTCTATCGATGCTTTCGGCGATATGATTGAGGCTATCGTTATTGGCATCGTTGCGGCGGCGCCCTTCCTTGTGGTCCCTGCCATCGCTCTCGTGGTCGTCGTTATCGCAGTTCGCGGAAAGCTCAAAAAGCAGCGCCGCGCAAAGAAGCTTGCAGAAATTGAAAAGGGCGAATGAATCACCGGCACAGAGTAAGCCTTGTTAGGTGTGCTTAACGACTGATAATATTATCTTTCACACAAAAAACGCAGCACCATCGGTGCTGCGTTTTTTAACGGAAGTGAAGCTTTACCGCCGCTCGAAAGATTTTATCATCAAAATATGATTCGCAATTCTCCGCTTTTCGCTAACTAACGCGGCACAAACGCTTCCTGCATGTCCCTTTTCGCGGAAGCGGATGTTCGATTAAATTGAAACCGCACCGCGAGGGTTAGTGAGGAGATTTTTAAGAGGAGAGGAAGGGAGTTGCGGACTCGCAAGGAGTCTGCATCCCTTCCTCTTCTCTTGAATGGCTTTTTTGCTGCACTTTTGCAGCCATGGGCAAAAGTGCGAAAACCCGCGTGAGCGCAAGCGGATGAGAATGGCAGTTGTGTGTTAGTACAAGCAAACGGAGGGAGCAAGCCCACGCCCTGCGGACCGTGTGCAGCCAAGAGTTTTGCCGAAGGCAAAATCTCCCCGTAGCATTCTGAAAGAATGCGTCTGGCGCCACTACATTGAGATTTGCTTTGGTCACACGAAGAAAAAGGGTCCGCGAAGCGTTAATGCAAATTAACGTTTAATATTTAGTCAAATATCAAAAGGTATGTTCGCATAAACAGCACTCATTCTCTAAAAAACGATAACAACCAAAAGGACCCCGACGGAGTCGGAGTCCTTTTCTTATACGATTATCTGTTTCTTTCCTGCTCGGTGAATTCCAGAGGCTCTTTCCCGTGACGAACGACGAAAAGACGGCGGCTCTCCCAAGCCTCTTCACAGAGTGCATCAAAATCCACCTTTGCCTCCTGTGCCAGCACCTTTTCCATTTCGGGACGGGTTCTGGGGTGGGGCGGCGTGAATACAGTGCAGCAATCCTCGAAGGGAAGGATGGAGGTCTCGTATGCACCGATCTTACGGGAGATATCGATGATATCCTCCTTGTCCATGCCGATGCAGGGACGGAGAACGGGGATCGTACACATCGCGTCGGTGACGGAGATGGCCTGCATCGTCTGGCTTGCAACCTGACCGAGGCTTTCGCCAGTGATGAGGGCCATTGAGCCGTCCGCCTTGGCGGTACGCTCAGCAAGTTTCATCATAAAGCGGCGGAGAAGAATGGTGAAGTAATCGTTGTCGCACTTGTCGCGAAGCTCCTCCTGAATGTGGGTCACTGATATAACGTGAACGCGCATGGAGCCGCAGTAATCTGTAAGGATGGTGGCAAGATCGAGAACTTTTTCACGCGCTTCCTCGCTCGTGTATGGGAAACTTTCGAAATGAACGGCGTCAACGGTAACGCCGCGCTTCATTATCATAAATCCTGCAACGGGGGAATCAATGCCGCCGGAAAGGAGAAGCATACCGCGTCCGTTGCTGCCGAGAGGCAAGCCGCCAGCTCCGCGTATCTGATCAGCGTGGATATATGCGCCGCGCTCGCGGATCTCAACGGAAACGGTTACGTCGGGGTTTTTAAGGTCGACCTTAAGATCGGGCATTATTTCGAGGAGCGCAGCTCCCACCTCGCCTGCGAGCTCTGGCGACTTTATGGGGAATCGCTTGTCGGCGCGCTTCGCCTCGGCACGGAAGGATACGTCACCGCGGAGGAACTTGGGCAGATATATCTGTGCCACGCGCTTGATGTCGTCGATGTTCTTTTCCGCAACGGCGGCAATGGTGAGACCCGAGAAGCCGAAGGTGTGCTTTGCTTCCTCCAGCATTTCGTCAATGTCGGCAAATTCGTCCTGAGGCTCAATATAAACTGTGCTTTGCGCCGCATAGATCTCGAAATTGCCCACGCGCTTCGCCTTGTGGCGAAGGTCTGTGAGCATTATCTGCTCAAACTGAGGACGGTTTGCACCCTTGAGGGCAACCTCACCGTATTTGCAAAGTATAACTCTTTTGAATTTTTCCATATTGCAGTTCATCCTTCTGACACGTAGATTTTGCGGGAACACTATATGTTTCTAAAAAATTTACAAAATCTATTCCAAAGTCGTTTCAATTATATTATAATAGATATATATGCTCTTATGATGGAGCACTGTATCTATTATAAAACACCCGCACGCGAATTTCAAGTGGCAACATTGACGTACAGCCCTTGCGCGGCGGAAAATATCAACGATAGAAGAGGAGTGTGCTGACGATGGAAAAGTACGATATTGAGGTTGCCGGAATAGCGATGACGGTCAAGACCGACGAAAACGAGGATTTTGTAAAATACGTTGTGGCTGAACTGGATGGCCGTATCCGCATGATGACACAGAAAAACATGAACTGCTCCAAGACCGAGGCGGCGATACTTTCCGCGCTTGACTATTGCTGTGAAAAGATCAGATTTGAAAAGAAGATAAAGAATCTTGAAGCACAGGTGGCGCTTTACACCGCCAACGTAAACAGACTCAAGTCCGAAAATCAGGAACTGAAAGCAAGACTCGGTGAATAAATATCCCACCCCGGAGCTTCTCGCTCCTGCAGGAACTCCCGAGGCGCTCAAAGCTGCCGTTGCGGCAGGAGCTGATGCCGTCTATTTCGGTGTGGGCGCCTTCAACGCGAGAATGAATGCGAAAAATTTTGGCAGCGACGACCTTAAATCGGCGTTGTCCCTTTGTCACGCCCACGGTGTTGCCGCCCACATAACTCTGAATACGCAGATATACGATAAAGAGCTGACAGACGCCATTCGCACGGCGGAGATGCTGTATCGTGCCGGCGTTGACGCACTCATAGTTGCCGATCCGGGACTTGCCGCTTTGATACATAAGTATTTTCCCGACCTTGAGCTTCACGCATCTACCCAGGCGTCGGGACACAGCTTGCGCGACGCGGAGTATTTCGCGTCACTGGGTTATTCGCGGATAGTGGTGGCAAGGGAGACCTCACGGGAAAATATCAGAGCCATCGTTGACGGTTCGCCCATAATGGTGGAAATGTTCGTTCACGGGGCAAACTGCGTTTCCGTGTCGGGACAGTGTCTCATGTCGTCTCTTATCGGCGGCAGAAGCGGAAACAGAGGTGAGTGCGCACAGCCCTGCAGGCTGAAATATAACGGAGCTTATCCCCTATCTCCTAAGGATCTTTGTCTGGCGGAGCATATCCGAGAGATCTGCGAGCTTGGCGTTGGCTCACTTAAGATCGAGGGGAGAATGAAATCCCCCGATTACGTGTACCGCGTTACGTCCGTGTACCGTCGGCTTTTGGACGAAATAAGAAACGCAAGCGCCGGCGAGATGGCGGAGCTTGCAAGGGCGTTTTCACGCTCCGGCTTCACCGACGGCTTTTTCACGAGCCGCGGCAAAGCTGATCCGAACAAAATGTTAGGAATCCGTACCGATGCCGATAAAAACGAAACGAGAGCCTCGGAGACGGCGGTGCCGCCGCCGAAAGCGGTGGATATACTGTCGCTATCGGCAAGTTTTATCAGAGGTGAGAAGTCGAAGCTCACACTCTCCACCAAAACAAAGACCGTTACCGTTACTGGCGACATGCCCGAGTTGGCGAAAACGAGACCGATGACGGCGGAATACGCGGCGTCCCAGCTTAAAAAGCTGGGCGGCACCCCTTTTACGGCGGAAAATGCAAGGGTGAATGTCACCATTGACGATGGCGTGATGCTTCCTGCGTCGGCGCTGAACGAGCTTCGCCGCCGAGCAGTTGCCGCACTGACCGAGAAGGAGATCGGCTCGGGTGCTATGCCCGAGGGCGAACGCCTGCCTGCGCTTGCTGCGGCAGAGAAGTGCACGTCCCCTCTCCTCACGGCGGAGTTTCTCTCCCCCGACGTAATAACGGAGGCGGCAGGATCATATTTTGATATCATATATCTCCCCCTTGAAAGATTTGACGGAACCCTCGCAAAGGGCGTCGTTATGCCTCCCGTCGTTTACGATAGTGAGGAGGATGCCGTCAGAAAAAGACTGGTGGATGCCGCAGAAGCCGGCGCCACGCACGTTATGATCGCAAACGCAGGTCAGATGCGCCTGATTAAAGGACTTTCGCTGATTGCTGCGGGCGGATACCGTGCAAACGTTAATAATTCATATTCCGCAAAGCTGATGGAGGCTGCCGGCGCCGAGCTTGTGACTCTTTCCCCCGAGCTGATGCTCCCTGCTGTCAGGGATATATCAAGCGTCGTCAAATCGGCGGTAGTGGTGTACGGACGTATTCCTCTTATGACGACGGAAAGATGCATAGTCCGCGCCGTTTCAGGGAATAAGTGTGTCTGCAAGAAGGAAAATACCGTTCTGAAAGACAGAATGGGCGCGGAATTTCCCGTGAGAGCCATCGATGGATGCAGAAGCGTTATTTATAACAGCGTGCCCGTTTATATGGCAGATAAATCCGATAAGCTCCGAGCCGTTAACGCTCGTGTGTGGCACTTTATGTTTACCACGGAATCAACTGCGGAAGTGGACGGCGTTATCAGAGCATATAGAAACGAAGAATCTGCTTCCTATCCCGTAAGAAGATTGAAATAAATCAAAGGACAAACCTTAAAATGGAAAAGTTGACACTTAAGATAAAGCCTCTCCGCGGGGATGCCGTTGTGCCTGCATACGCAACGTCGGGAGCCGCGGCTCTCGATCTCCGCTACTGCGGCGACGGCAACATCACCGTTCCTGTCGGTGAGATCAGATCCGTCCCCACGGGACTCGCTATCGCGGCACCCGAGGGAACTGCCGCCATCGTTTGCGCAAGAAGCGGACTCGCCTTCAAAAAAGGTATCTGCCTTGCAAACGGAATCGGCGTCGTTGACTCCGATTACAGAGGAGAGGTGTGCGTCGGTATCAAAAACGACGGCAAGGACGATTTCGTTATCGAGCCGGGCGACAGAATAGCACAGCTTATGCTCATTCCCGTTTATGCGGCTGAGCTTATCACAACAGACGAGCTTGAAAAAACAGACCGCGGCGAAGGCGGCTTCGGCTCAACGGGCGTGAAATAATGAAAAAGCTTATACTTGCGTCAAAATCACCGAGACGGCATGAGCTTCTCTCGTCTATGGGACTCGCCTTCACCGTGTCCGTGGCTGATGCCGATGAGACTATCCCCGAAGGAACCGCTCCCGATGAGGCTGTGAAAATGCTTGCAAAAAGAAAGGCGGACGCGGTTTTCGCCGAAAACGGTGACGCTGTCGTCATCGGCGCCGACACGGTGGTGTATCTTCCGGGCGAGAATATCATTCTCGGAAAACCCCGTGACGATGAGGACGCTGTACGTATGCTGCGAAGACTCTCCGGCGAAAGACATTACGTTTACACGGGCGTTGCCGTCGTGTCAAAGGAACGGCGCGACGTGGAATGTACCGTCACGGCGGTGGATTTCCGCCATATTACCGACGGCGAGATCAGGGACTATATCGCCACGGGCGAACATAGCGACAAGGCGGGTGCATACGGCGTTCAGTCCCTCGGCGGCGTTTTCGTTAAGGGCATCGAGGGCGAATATTTCAACGTAACGGGTATGCCCAAGTCGCTCACCTGCGAGTTATTATGCCGTCAGGGCATAGACGTTCTCAAATTAAACAAAGCAAAGTAACTGAAAGGAAAGCGGCAAAGCGCCGCACAGCTTAATATGTCAAGAAGCATAGGAATAGACCTCGGCACAGCCAACACGCTCGTGTGCGTTAAGGGCAAGGGCATCGTGCTCCGCGAGCCGTCGGTCGTTGCAATAGAGGCCCGCACGGGCAAGGTCGTGGCAGTTGGCTCCGATGCAAAGCTGATGCTGGGAAGAACCCCCGGCTCAATTACCGCAATGCGCCCCCTGAAGGACGGCGTTATCGCGGAATTTGACGTGGCAGCAGCAATGCTCCACCAATTTTTCAAAAAAGTATCGGGCAACACGATGCTGACCCGCCCCCGTGTCGTTATCTGTATTCCTTACGGCGTCACGGAGGTCGAGAAGCGCGCCGTTGAGGATGCCACCCTTGAGGCAGGCGCTCAGAGCGTTGCTCTTATCGAGGAGCCTATCGCGGCTGCCATCGGCTCAGGACTCAAAATAGGCGGTGCACGCGGTAATATGATCATCGATATCGGCGGCGGCACCACAGAGGTTGCCGTTATCTCGCTCGGCGGCATAGTTTTGTCCAATTCTCTGAGGATTGCAGGCGACGAGCTGGACGAGGCTATCGTAAACTATCTGCGCCGTAAGTTTAACGTGCTTATAGGTGACGCTACGGCAGAACAGCTAAAGAAGAATATCGGATCCATCCACCCCGTTGCGGACAGAGGTGAAATGGAGATCCGCGGACGCAATCTCTTGTCGGGACTTCCTGCGACCGTGTCGATCAATTCGGCAAATATCCGCGAGGCTATCACAGAGCCCGTTTCACATATCGTGGACGCTCTCCGTACCACTCTTGAAGCAACTCCCCCCGAGCTGTCGGGCGACATATATGACAACGGTATCATGCTCACGGGCGGCGGCGCACTTTTGGGCGGACTTGACGTGCTCCTTTCCGGCGTGACGGGTATAAGAGTGCTCCGTCCCCGTCATCCTCTCGATTCCGTTGCTATCGGAATCGGCAGAGTTTTAGAGGCTGAGGATAAATTTGCGGGAGCGATACAGTACAGAACGAGATAAACCGCGGATCTGTAAGAACCTGAAAGGGATCCGGACGAAGAATGAGAAAATTTTTCAAAAGCAAATTTTTCTTAATAATGTTATGTGTAGCACTGGCAGCCGTCATCGTACCGTCAGTGCTTTCACTGATGGGACTTTCCGATTACGTCCGCGATGCCGTCATCACCGTTTTGTCTCCGCTTGAAAGCGGAATGACGAAGGTCACCGACGCTGTTGCGGGTTTCACCGAATACTTCACGGAATTCAATCGGCTGAAGGAAGAAAATGAAAGGCTGAAGGAAGAGATCGCGGAGCTTAAGGACGAGTACTATCAGATCGAAGAAATAATGGCAACGAATAACTGGCTCTTTGAATACCTTGAGATAAAGCGCGAGCATACGGACTACGACTTTGCCATGGCGGAGATCGTGGGACGTGAGGTGGGTAACTATATGACAGTGTTCACTCTTAACGTTGGCACGTCAAACGGAGTTACCGTGGACATGCCCGTTATCACGGCAGACGGTATCGTTGGTTACGTTACCGAGGCCGGAACGAATTGGAGCAAGGTTCTTACCGTTCTTGAATCTGCATCCGCCGTGGGAGCCTGTATCGAAAGGACCGGCGAGCTGGGGCTTCTTGAAGGCGACCACGATATGCGTGAGGAGGGGCTTTGCAAGCTCGTGTATCTGGCGGACGACTCCGACGTTGCCGTTGGCGACCGCGTCGTTTCAAGCGGACTCGGAAGCATCTACCCGAGAGGTCTCGTTATCGGTATCGTAGAACGCACGGAATACGACAGCTACAGCCGTTCCGTCGTTGCATACGTGCGGCCTTCTGCAGATCTTGAGGATATCAGCCGCGTGATGGTGATAAAGTCTTATGAAACAGTCACGGAATAAGCGGCGCGGCGCCGTTGGCGAAGCCGTAAGGATCGCACGGGCGCGCTTTGACTACAGAAAAAGATCTCGTTCCACGGTCGTCGTGGGCGAAAAATATAAATCGGGAGTCACGGGCTCCGAGGTCGTGAAATATTGTGTATACGCCGTGATGGGACTTTTTCTCGTTCTCTTGCAGCTGACTTTTTTTACCCGTTTTCGCCCGTTTGATTCCACTCCGGATATACTGATCATCGCCGTAGCGATGATCGCGATGTATGAAAACGAACGTGCGGGCGCAATATTCGGCGTGGCGATAGGCTTCGTTGCAGAAGCTCTCGGCGGTACGGGACTGTCCCTTTTGCCGTTGGTTTATATGCTTATAGGCTGGTTTGGCGGAATTGCAGCGTCGGAGTATTATAAAAGATCCGTTCTTTTGTTCCTTATATTCGATGTGGGTGCTTGCACCGTGCGAATGTTCGTCACGCTTATATACGTGGTATGTATATGGGAAACGGCTGATATGTCCGTTATCTTCCCGAACGTGCTTGTTCCGGAGATGTTGTCCACTTTCGTTATGGCGCCCGTTCCGGCGCTGCTTTTATACCCCGTGTGGCGTATATTCAGAGGCGAAACGGAGAACAAACCGGGACTTGACTGATATTAATTGATTTATTACACAGAAAGAGAGGGCGAAAAAGTGAATCAACGACACGTTGTGCGGCTATGGACGCTGGCACTTATGTTTATTCTCATAACCCTCGTTTTCTCCGCAAGATTGATCAATATTCAGATCGCAGATCCGGATTTCTACGAGCACATCACCTCTGAGACCTACACGCGCACCGTAACGATCAAAGCGCAGCGCGGCGAGGTGTTCGATTGCAACGGTAAGCCGTTGATCAAAAATGAATATTCCTACAGCGTTCTTCTTGACAGAGGAACGCTCCCGTATACAAACGCAGAGCTTAACGGAAGTCTGCTCAGTATATATGAAAAGATAGAAAAAGCCGATGCAGAGTATACAATGTCAACGATCACATTCCCTGCGCTAGGCGTTTACCCCGACTATACACTTGACGACGAATTTTTCGAGGTCAAGGCGAACAAGACACGCTTTTTAAGGCTTCTTTCTGCTTTGGGACTTGAGGATATCGGTACGATCATTGAAGGACAGAATTATCCCTTCGCTCTTTCTATATACGAAAATCTCCTTTCGTCAAACGAGCACGACCGCCAGCTTCACGCTCTTGCTGCCGTTCTGGAGGCAGGCCCCACATCGGTATCTCTCGATTCTATCGTTGAGGTGCTGACGGAGCGTTACGGCTTGATATCAAAGGAAGGAGAGCTTCTCTATGATAGGGAAACGACGGACTTTCTCCTTCGCTTGAGATACGATATGGAGTCACGTGATTTCTCGGCAGCAACGCCTTATACAGTTCTTACCGATGCCGATATCGGACTTATAACGTATATAGAAGAGGGCGGACTGCGAGGCTTCACCGTTTCGGTGGAGGCGAAGCGTGTGTATTGCGAGCCGGGAGTTGCGTCTCACATTCTCGGCAGAACGGGTAAGATACAGGCAAAGGACGTTGAATATTACACGAGCCTCGGATATAGACTCGATGCTATCGTCGGCGTTGACGGCGTGGAGCTTGCTTTTGAGGAATATCTGCACGGCACGGACGGTAAAATGATCATCACCGAGGATGAGTACGGCAATATCATCAGCCGTGAGATCGTATCCGAACCCATAGCGGGCTGTGACGTTTATCTCACTATAGATATTGACCTCCAGCGAGCTGCCGAAAAGGCGCTTTATGATAATATTCAATATATACACGAGCAAGCGGAAGCAACGGGCGAGGAGCTTCACGGCGAGGATGCAAATGCCGGTGCGCTCACCGTTCTCGACGTAAAGACCAACGCAATAAAGGCGCTGGCGTCTTATCCTTCCTACGATCTTTCCACATACAGTGCTGATATCTCGGATCTTTTGGCGGATGCCGATGCGCCTTTATATAACAGAGCTCTTAACGGCACCTATCCTCCCGGATCAACGTTTAAGCCTGCCGTTGCGGCAGCAGCCCTCTCCGAGGGAATAGTGAAGCCGAATACTATAATCGAGACTCTCGGACGATATGATTACTACGCCGCATCGGGATATACGCCCCGATGCTGGCTCTATGTTTCCAAGGAAAAGAGCCACGGCGAGATCAATATATCCGAAGCGATAAAGGTCTCATGTAACTATTTCTTTTACGAGATCGGAAGACTTCTCACCATAGACAAGATGAACGAATATTGCCGTGCGCTTGGCCTTGGTGAGGAAACAGGCATTGAGCTTCCCGAGAAGACGGGCGCCCTTGCAGGTCCTGACTACAGAACGGAAAACGGTCTGGACGGCTGGAATCCCGGTGATACTCTTGCGGCTGCCATCGGTCAGTCCGATAACCTTTTTACACCTTTGCAGATCAGCGTGTATATGTCGGCGCTTATAAACTGCGGCGAAAGGTATAATGCCCACATTCTCGATTGCGTGAAGACGTACGGCAGCGGAGAGGTGGTCTACAGAACGCAGTCAAAAGTGATGAGCAGCATCGAAATCTCCGAGTCGAACGTTCAGGTGGTCCTCGATGCGATGCAGACCGTCGTTGAGTCCGGTACGACGGCAACTCTTTTCGACAATTATCCGATAAAGGTGGGCGGTAAAACGGGTACGGCACAGACGACTTCAAATCAGAGTGATAACGCCGTTTTCCTTGGCTTCGCCCCGTTCGACGATCCGCAGATAGTTGCTACCTGCGTTATCGAACGAGGCGCCAAGGGCGCTTGGGCAGGTATGGCTGTCCGTGATGTGTTTACCGAATATTTTGATCTCGTGATCGAGCCCGAGGAAGATCCCGGAGAAGAAGGAGAGGGCGCAGATGAAGGCGAGGGAGAAAATGGCTGACATGGATAAGCAAAAATACGGAACTAAAGAAAAAAAGCGCGTGATGGCGGTTGCTGTCCGTCGCTTGCGCGAGCGTTACCCCGACGCTGTTTGCTCACTTGATCACGGCGGAGATCCCTGGCGCCTTTTAATGATGGCGCGGCTGTCTGCTCAATGCACAGACGCGCGGGTGAATATCGTGTGCCGTGAGCTTTTTGCCCGTTTTCCCGACGCGGAAGCTATGGCAGGGGCAGACGTTGAAAAGATTGAAGCTATCGTGAAGCCCTGCGGACTTTACAGAATGAAGGCAAAGGATCTTAAGGGGATCTCCGAAGCGCTTATAGCGCGCTACGGCGGAGAGGTGCCGTCGGATATGGAGTCGCTTCTTACGTTGCCCGGCGTTGGCAGAAAAATTGCGAATCTCATCCTTGGCGACGTTTACGGTGTCCCGGGCGTCGTAGCCGACACACACTGCATCCGCATTTGCGGCAAGCTTGGTATGTATCCCGAGGAAATGAAAAACCCCGCCACGGCGGAGCGTATCTTGGCAGATATCATCGCCCCTGAGGAGCAGACCGATCTTTGTCACCGTCTTGTGCTTTTCGGTCGCGACGTATGTGTGGCACGGTCGCCGCGGTGCGAGGTCTGTCCGCTGTCCGATATTTGCGCTCACAACGGCGGCAGCGCGCCCGAGGCGGAGAAACGTGTCGAATCCGCTCTTTAAGTTTCTATTGACAAGGCGGAGAATTTATAATACTATATTTATAACGAAAACAAAAAATACCGAAAGGAACTTATAAAAATGGCAAACGAAGAATTCAGAGAAGGTGACGTTGTTACCCTGACCGATGAAGAAGGCAATGAAAGCGAATACGAGCTTGCAGGCAAGACCGAGATAGACGGCAACGTTTATTACGCACTCGTACCCGTTGAAAATGAAGAAGAATATGTTATTCTCAAGCTTGAAACGGACGAGGAGGGCGAGGCTATCCTCACCACGATCGATGATGACGACGAATTCGACCGCGTTGCGGACGTGTTCGATTCTGAGCTTTTCGAGGATGTTGATTACGACGAGTGATCATCACCGAAAGCGCGGGGCTAAGCCCCGCGCTTTTTTTACGTTGGGTGCGGAATAATGTTAAATGTGCTTGATTCTCGCGGCGTTATGTGATAAAATGTAATCGGAAAGCTTACATAACTTTATTTTTAGGAGTACATAATAACGATGGGTAAGTTCGTAATCAAAGAAACAAAGACCGGATACAAGTTTGACCTTAAGGCGACCAATGGACAGGTTATCGCTACCTCTGAGGTTTATACCACTCTTGAAGCTTGTAAGAATGGCATCGAATCTGTAAGAAAGAACGCTCCCAAGGCAGCCGTTGAAGACCAGAGCGCTCCCGATTATCCCGTGCTAAAGAATCCCAAATTTGAGGAATATATCGATAACGCAGGCGAATTCCGTTTCAGACTCAATGCAAGAAACGGAGAGATCATTGCAGTTTCCGAAGGCTACGCTGCAAAGGCAAGCTGCGAAAACGGTATCGATTCCGTTAAGAAAAACGCCCCTGACGCTGAGGTCGTAATGGCTGAATAACGGTCACCGCCGTCATCGCCGTTATCATAAACAGCGATCGTTATTTGACTTGACTATGGACGGTTTGTAATAAACCGTGCGCACTTGTGATATAATATATACACAAGAGATGCTCTGCCCTTTTCGTGATAGTTCGGTTATTTAAACCCACGAATAGAATAAATGGGATCCGGCTTCATTCGGTGTCGATGCAGGCCTCCCGCTGCATTCTGCGGCGGACGTTGGAAGCTCAAAAGCCGAAGAGAGGATATACCAGCCTTGCGAGAGCAGGGTTTCTAATCGCCGGCTACACGGTCGCGGTGGGGCATCGATAGGATCATCCGGCGTCATCGTGAGATGACGCCGTTTAATTTGATATGGAGTATAAAGAAGTGAAAACAGCATATTTATTCGTTCATTTTCGTGAGATCTCGACCCCCGAGGGCGAGCAGGTAAGATTTGCCATCAGCCTTGACGGCTTCAACTGGGATCCTGTCAATGATGGCAGACCCCTGATGTGGGCTTACTATGGAGATAAAGGCGTTCGTGATTTCACTGTCACTCACTCCGTTCTCGATGGGAAGTATTACATACTCGCAACGGATCTGAGCCTTGCCTACAGTATGCGCAAGTACGACCGTCGTGAATTCTGGAATAAGGTCTCCTGCGAGGGAAGCAAGTACCTTGCTGTGTGGGAGTCCGAGGATCTTGTCCATTGGTCGGAGCAGAGACTTGTGAAGATCGGAAACGAGGACTTTGGCTGCCTTTGGGCGCCTGATATCATCTTTGATAAAGATAAGGGAGACTATATCGTTCACTATTCCGCATCACACGCATCAAACGGTTACGGCGCCAAGGCGATATACTTTTCCCGCACCAAGGATTTTGTTAATTTCACGGAGCCCGAGCTCCTTCACAGAGATCCTGAGGGGGAGGTCATAGATTCCGCCATCTACGAAGAAGACGGAAAGTACTATATGTTCGTGAAAAATCACTGTTCTCCGAACAGAGTCGTGCTCACCGTTTCCGATAAGGTAACGGGTCCTTATGCGAGAGTGCCCGCTTTCGATGAGGCGATGGAACGCGAGGGCGTTGAGCGCGGACTTTATGAAGCACCGACGGCGGTTAAGCTCGACGACGGCAGATGGTGCCTCTTTATCGATTTCTACGGTGCGTCCGGCGAAGGACAAGGATACGTTCCCTTTGTTTCGGACAGCTTAGCTTCCGGAGATTTCCGTCGTGCGGACGAGAGCTTCCGCTTCCCTTACGGCTTTAAGCACGGAACGATCCTCAAGATCACAAAGGACGATTACGATAGGATCAAGACTCACGACTGGAGCAAGATAATAGGATGGTGAGCTTTCAAGATGTGAAAGCCGCTTTCAAGATGTGAAAGCCGCATTCAAGACGTGAAAGCCGCATTCAAGACGTGAAAGCCGCATTCACGGTCGTGAAACCGCGAATACCCCCGTTTTTATTGTAAATATTTGTGCTTGTACTTGATTTTTCATTCCGAATGTATTAAAATACTATTGAATGTGAATTTAATCTACCATAAATTTAAGGAGATAAAATATGGCAATCGTAACAACGAAAGAAATGTTTGAAAAGGCCTATAACGGCGGTTACGCTATTGGTGCTTTCAACGTAAACAACATGGAGATCATCCAGGGTATCACAGAAGCTGCTATCGCGCAGAAGGCTCCCCTCATCCTCCAGGTAAGTAAGGGTGCTCGCGGCTATGCTAAGCACGCGTACCTTATGAAACTCATCGAAGCTGCTATCATCGACGCTCAGGAGACCGCTGGCTTCGATCTTCCTATCGCAGTTCACCTTGACCACGGCGACAGCTTTGAGCTCTGCAAGTCCTGTATTGACGGCGGTTTCACCTCCGTTATGATCGACGGTTCCTCCAAGAGCTTCAAGGATAACATCGCTCTCACCAAGAAGGTAGTTGAATACGCTCACGCTCACGGCGTTGTTGTTGAAGCTGAGCTCGGAACTCTCGCAGGCGTTGAAGATGAAGTAAACGTTTCTGCGGAAGATTCCTCTTACACCAAGCCCGAAGAAGTTGAAGAATTCGTACACGCTACCGGTTGCGACTCTCTCGCAATCGCTATCGGCACCTCTCACGGCGCTTTCAAGTTCAAGCCCGGTACTGAGCCCCAGCTCCGTTTCGACATCCTTGAAGAAGTATCCCGTCGTCTTCCCAACTTCCCGATCGTTCTCCATGGCTCCTCCTCCGTTCCTCAGGAATTCGTTAAGATGATTAACGAAAACGGCGGAAATATGCCCGGCGCTATCGGCATTCCCGAAGAGCAGCTCAGACAGGCAGCTTCGATGGCAGTCTGCAAGATCAACATCGACTCTGACCTCCGTCTCGCTATGACTGCTTCCGTTCGCAAGTACTTCAACGAGAATCCTGCACACTTCGATCCTCGTCAGTACCTCAAGCCCGCTCGTCAGGCTATCAAGGAAATGGTCGAGCACAAGATTGTCAACGTTCTTGGCTGTAACGGCAAGGCATAATTACACACGTTTGAAAAACGGGGGAGGTCAAGCCTCCCCCGTTATATATTTTGCTATGGATTCAGAGTGAAAGATATAACGCAAATCGAGGTAACAAAAAAGATGAAATGGACAGAATCATATCGCATCAATTCACACGATCTTGACGCAGCCGGTAACATCAGGGTTGCAGCACTGATGCGATATATGCAGGAAACGGCATACTGCCACATGGCAGGAATGAAGCCATCAGCGGAGGAGCTTCGTGCAGAGGGCAGAGCCTTTCTGCTCGCACGCGCCGCAGTGAGCGTATACAGCAATGTGTCGCACGGCGACACAATTGAGGTTACTACCTGGGCAACAGAAAGTAAGGGCGTTGCGTTTGGACGTTGTTTTTCCATCCGTGCAAACGAGACGTTGATCTCGGAGGCTGAAACCGTATGGACCTTCTATGATTTCGAGGCTCGCAGGATCCTGCGTGTTGGCGACGTTACCCTTTATTACGGCACCGACGAGGAGCTTGGTCTCGACCTGCCGCGCCGTTTGTCCTATCCTGATCCCGAAGGGCTCGTTCTGCAGGGGTGCCACACTGTTATCTATGCAGACGTGGACGAAAACAGACATATGAACAACACCGTTTACGCCGACGTTCTTTCGGGATTCGTGCCTGAGATCAAGGACGGGACGGGGAGAGTAGCATCGATGTATATAAACTATTCCTCCGAATGCCGAGAGGATGACGAAATGCGTATCTACAGAAGCGGCGGCGACGGAGAGTGGTACTTCAAAACCCTTCGCTCCGACGGAAGAGTAAACGTCGAAGCGAAGATCATAACGGAATGACGATGAAGAGCATACGCATTGAAACCAACGACAGAGAGCTTCGCGCGCTTCTTTCGCTTTGGCTTGCCGACGAAGGATACGATGTCGCTGCCGACGAAGAAGGCGATGTGAGAATAGTTGACACTGAAAGCTTCCCCATCGACGGAGACGAAAAAGCGATCTATATCGTTGCGGATGCAGACGCCGCTACGAGCAGAGGGGTTGCAGTTATTGAACGTCCTTTTTCGCACCTCGCGATTTTAGAAGCGGTACGCAGTCGTATTACAGCACCCGACGCAGGAATACGGGTGGACGTAAAGCGCCGACGTGTTTATCATAAAAGAGCATACGTGTCACTGACGGAAAAAGAATACGCAATATTCAAAATGCTCTATGATCGGAAGGATACGGTCGTAGACCGCAACGACATCGCGGCAGTTGCCCGTGGCGGCGGTCAGGAAACCAACGCCGCTGACGTATACGTTTGTATGCTTCGCCGTAAGTTGACGGAGCTTCTGGGCGTATGCCCGATCAAGACCGTCCGCGGTAAGGGCTACACCTTTTCAATCAAATAAAACTGAAAACAACATTGAAATGACAACGATAATAGATAAATATAGTTCATCCGCTGTAGGAGATTCGCCGTATATGGCGCTTATTCCGGACAGCATACGCGATCTCACCGATAAACCTTACGTTCTCATCGTTCACGGAATGACCGACACCGTTGAGACTTGGCTGAGAGGAACACGTATCGAGGAATACCTTGAATCTCACGGCTTTGCAGCGGCTCTCACCTTCGCCGCCAACAGCTATTATACCGATATGGCAAAGGGACCCGCGTATTTCACCGCAGTGGCGGAGGATTTCCCCCGATTCCTCTCGGAAAAGCACGGCTTTTCGGAGTCGAGGGAGAAGAGATTCATTATGGGCAATTCTATGGGCGGCTACGGTGCCTTTAAGCTTGCGCTCTCTCATCCTGAGCGATATAAAGCCGCTGTGAGTCTTTCCGGAGTCACAGACCTCTGCCACCGCTTCATAGACGAGGCGGCGTGGCCTGAGGACGGAGAAGCTAACTGGGGTAAGGACTATAAGACGATCCTCCCCGATTCAAAGCACGATCTTTACCGCCTTATACGCGACGTTGAGGAAAGCGGCTGTGAACGCCCTGTTTTGCGTCAGGTCTGCGGTACTGAGGACTACTTGTACGAAAACAATCAGCGCTTCCGTCGGTTTATGGCTGACCGCCACGATTGGGACTATGAGTATGGCGAAGCACGCGGCGCTCATTGGTGGGATTTTTGGAACCGAATCTTGCCGAGCGTACTCGATTTCTTTGATAATCTGCTGTGAAATTTAATATAATTCAATATTAAAGGAGAAAGATGATGGAAAATACCCGCGAATATCCCGTACACGTGAGAGATATTTTCATTTCGGATCCTTGCGTTCTCGCAAGTCCCGATACCGGAAAATACTACATCTACGCCCGTATGTTCGATCCGAAGAGATTCCCGAGCGTCAAGATCGGAGCCACCTTCTACGCAATGGAAAGCGAGGATCTGATCCATTGGAGCGAGCCTATTCTCGTTTTCGATAAACCCGACGATTTCTGGGCACCGCTTGACTACTGGGCACCCGAGTGTCACTACTACAAGGGCAAGTATTATCTTATCTCTTCGTTCCGCGCCGAGGGTAAGCACAGACGCTGTCAGGCGCTTGTTTCCGAGAGTCCGCTCGGTCCTTTCGTGCCTCACGGTGAGCCGCTGACGCCTCAGGGGTGGCAGTGTCTCGACGGAACGCTCTACGTGGACAAAAAAGGAGAGCCGTGGCTCGTGTTCTGCCACGAGTGGCTGCAGGTTTGGGATGGTCAGGTCTGTGCCGTACGGCTCAAAGACGATCTTTCTGCCGCCATCGGCGATCCGATGATATTATTTTATGCAAGCGACGCGCCCTGGCGCGAGAATATCCCGAAAAACGGAAAAGGTGGACAGGTAACGGACGGTTGCTGGCTTCACCGCCTAAAGACGGGCACGCTCATAATGCTTTGGAGCAACTTCTCCGTTGGTGGGTACACCATCGGCATTGCAAGAAGCACCTCCGGCGAGATACAAGGCCCTTGGGTGCAGGATTCCGACCCCCTCTGGGCGATGGACGGGGGGCATCCCAATCTTTTCTACACCTTTGAAGGACAGCTTATGATGTCCTTCCACTGCAACAACACGGAAAAGAAGATGCATCTTTGCCAGATGGAGGAGCAGGGCGAGAAGCTCCGTATCGTAAACGAGATCACGGGCAACTGGTACAATTCCGTCGCCGGAGAGATCGTAGGTCGTCACGGATATAAGGTTCCTTGTACTGACAGTGATGGCAACGTGCCTTATCGAATGGGCGGTCGCCGCAGGCGTTGAGGCGGGAGTTTTTATAGGGGAATTAGGAGGGGGGAGAGACCTTTTAGGAAAGGTCTCTCCCCCTTGCCCCCCTCGTCCAAAACTTTTTATGAAAAGGAACACGGCGCTTGCAAAGCGAAGACGTGAAGGAAATGCAATACTGCCGAGAGCGAACTCACGAATACGTTTCATAGATGCATCGGGAAAAGACGACCGGCGCACCCTTGTCCAAAACTTTTTATGAAAAGAAGCATGGCTCCTGCAAAGCGAAGACGTGAAGGAAATGCAATACTGCCGAGAGCGAACTCACGAATACGTTTCATAGATGCATCGGGAAAAGACGACCGGCGCACCCTTGTCCAAAACTTTTTATGAAAAGAAGCATGGCTCCTGCAAAGCGAAGACGTGAAGGAAATGCAATACTGCCGAGAGCGAACTCACGAATACGTTTCATAGATGCATCGGGAAAAGACGACCGGCGCACCCTCGTCCAAAACTTTTTATGAAAAGAAGCATGGCTCCTGCAAAGCCAAGACGTGAAGGAAATGCAATACCGCTGAGAGCGAACGTACGAATACGTTCAAGCTTACATAAACACAAAAAGCTCCCTTATTGAAGGGAGCTTTTACTATCAAATCAAAAATCTGCGTCTTCGGTAGAGAGCTTAAATGCTTCGCGGACATAAAAGGAGAACACGATCACGGCAACGATCACCGTCAGCGCGATTTCAGGTGTAGTCCATATCCGTCCGCTGCCAAGACGGGGGACGATAAAGCCGCAAAAATCGTAGAGGGAGTGGATGATTATCGCTAAAGGAAGTGAGTGAGTCTTCAAAAGCACGATTCCGCACATTCCTCCGATGAGGAACGAATATCCCACCTGCTGAAGTGTGGGAACTATGCCGGCGCCTGCAAGAAGATTGAATATGTGAACGAATCCGAAGGCGGCGGACGTGATCACGAGTGAAAGGAACACCTGCTTTTTCGTTTCCGAGAAGCGTGAAAGCACTGACGTGAGAATGATACCGCGGAACGCGGTCTCCTCGAACGCGCCGATCAAAAAACATTCAAGCGCCAGCGCAAGGATATCTACGGCAGGCGCGTCCACCGTTACGCTGCCTGACAAAAAGGGAATGATGGGAAAATTATTCACCGCCACCGCAAATGCAGGCAGGGAATAAAGCAGAGCTTTTCCGAAGCTTGGTCTGGATCTCCACACTCTTGTGCCGTCTCTGATTATGAAGGCAATAAATGCAACTGAACCGCACGCACGTGTTACCGACATTCCGAAGGTGTCGGCGGTGTCGAGAGACGCTATGCCAAGCGCAAAGAGAACCACCAACGCCGCCATTGAAATGATGACAACGGTGAGGCAGAGCTTATTCTTCATCTTTTTTCTCCTCGGGTGCGGGCGCTTCCTCATCAGCATGCGCCTCTGTGGGCGTCGCGGACGTTCTATTTTTCATTTTGTACATGAATATAAAGAGCGCTATGCCGATAACGAAGAGTACAATGGCAACGAGCTGTGACGGGGTAAGGAACGTAACTATGGTCTCGCCTCTGTCGTCGAAGCGGAGATACTCGATAAAGAATCTCCAAACGCCGTAAACGGTGAGATAAATGGGCAGATTGTATGATCTTCTGTGAGTTACTCTCCAAAGAAGGAAAGTGAAGAGTGCGAAAAGGAAGAGGGACTCAAAAAGCGGTACAGGTACAGTTTTTGCGCCAAGGGCGGCGTTGTAAATGCCATACCACGCGCCCGTGACAGCGCCGCGGCAGCAGCCTGCGAAGATACAGCCGATGCGACCGATCGCGTGAGCAAGGACTACGGAGCAGGAGGCAATATCGGAAATAAAGAAGAAACGGCTGAAGCGGAGCTTTTCCTTGTCGAAAAAGTGACCGATTCCGAAATACATAATAAGGAACGTAAGTGCGCCGCCGATGAAGCCGCCATAGAATGTGAGACCGGACGAGATCTCAAACGTGCCGGTGGCGAGATAATCGTAAAATGCCTGCAGAAGCATAGCGGAGGGGTAACCGCCTGCGATGGCAACGACGCCGGAGTAAATGCAAAGATTGTATATACTCACCTCAAGACCTACCTTGTCGCTTATGATGCGGAAGGAGAGGACGGCGGAACAAAGCGCAAAGAGAAAAAAGAGCGAATAAAGATCGAATCCGGGAAATATATCGTATGGGTACATAACGTCTCCGTTTTTGTTGGGATTTTATATTCTATATCATACCGCAAAACGAAGAATATTGCAAGTCCCGTGCATGCGAAACCTACGCCCCGGAGGTACAGGCTTGTCTCCCGCCGGGTGTGCGCGAACATACAGATGTTTCTTTCATTTACCTGCGCTCACGCGACGTGAGCACTTTTGGCACAACACCGTAGGGGGAGTATTTGCCTACGGCAAAACTCTTGGCTTGCTCCCGCCGTTCTTTTGTGCGAAAAGTCGCGTAGCGCTTGTGCGCTAAAATGAAGTTTGATTTGTTCGCACATACGAAAAGGGGCCGCGAAGCGCAAATGCGAATTAAGGATAAAATCTAAATCAAATATCGAAATGTGTGTTCGCGCAAAAAAAGAACGGAGCCTATCGGCCCCGTTCTTTTGTGTTTCGATTATTAATTAGTGCTTCTTAACCGGTGAAAGCTGCGATTTTTATGCTTGAGGAACCCTTTACCGTAAAGGGTTCCCCATGCCCCCTCCCAAAGCGTGAGATCCGGCTTCGCCGAACCTCATAGAGGGTGCATAGATAAACATTTTTTTTACATATTAATAACAACAAAAAAACGGAGCCTATCGGCTCCGTTCTTTTGTGTTTCGATTATTAATTAGTGCTTCTTAACGATAGCGCATCCGAGAACGGATGTGAGAGCTACGATAGCAGCAGCAGCGCCCATAGCAGATCCGCAACCCTTTTCTTCTTCGGGAGCAGCAGTGGATTCGGGAGCTTTGGTATCGTTAGCTTCGGTATCGTTAGCTTCGGTATCCTCAGGAGCTTCGGTATCGTTAGCTTCGGTATCCTCAGGAGCTTCGGGATCTTCGCCGGAGTCACCGGATTCGATTACCTGGCAATCTTCGTAGAACTCGTCTTGGGATGCATATTCCTTGGGAGCTTCATAAGAACCGTAGATGCTTGCGATCTCGTCAGCGGAGAGAGCCTTTTCATAAATGAGAAGGTCGTCCATAGCGCCGGTGGAGTTGGGGTCAGACCAGTAGTTAACGCCGTTTACATAGAAGTAGTCGCCGTTAGTTTCGGGGTCATCACTACCGGGGTTCGGGAAACCGGTGTTGGAGCCAGCTTCAACGCCGTTTACGTACATAACGATGTCGTAAGTATCGGTGTCAGCAACATAGGTAGCAGCAATAGCGATGTGAGTCCACTGCATGAGAAGTCCGCCTTCGGCAGCAGCGTCAGCATCATAGGTGCCTTCGGTGGGAACGATCTCAAGACGAGCGCCAGCAGCGTCGTTGGAACCAACGGTAACGCCGGGACGAGTCCAGCCGGAAGTGATGTCAACGTTCCAGATGCCGATCCAGTTTTCAGTAGACTGAGTGTAACCGCCGTACCAAACGTAAGGAACGATACCGGGGTCAGTGCCCTCGAGGAGCCATACAGCAACGGTGAAGTCCTTGCCGTTTACGCTAACGCCGGTGCTGAAGCCTTCGCCTTCATTGAGGTCGAGGCCGTAGCCGTCAACGGAGTTGTGTACCCAGTACATACCTTCAACGTCGCCTTCGTACATGCCTTCCTGCCAGTTATCCATATACTGAGTAGCAGCTTCGCCGTTTACTTCGTTTACGAAGTTACCTTCGAACTTGAAGTGTGCGAGAAGACCGTCGGTGGGGATTTCAACTGCAGAGGTGGATACTACGAGAGTAGAAGCCATAATAACTACAGCGAGAAGAACAAAAAGAACCTTTTTCATTTCTTTTCCTCCAAAAAAAAAATAATTTGAGAACACCCCTCGAAACTAAAGGTGTTCGCCGATTTATGGACTAATTGTACTCCATAGCGGGCGATTTGTCAATAAGAATTTTTCGTTTTTACTACACTACGAGGCGCAAAAGGGGATAAAATCCGCGAAGTTGCACAAATTGTTTCGAAAATGTGCATGAATTGCAGAAAATATTAAAATGATTATAAAAAATAAAAGCCCTCCGCGTTGAGCGGAGGGACGGTTCCTCTGTATATTATTCGCCGTCGCCGGTTCTCTTTGAGGAAGTTCCGAAATAAAGCTCACGGAAGCCGGCGGCGGAAATGCCTTCGTGATATTTGAAAAACTTCTGAAAGCTCTTTGAATTGTCGAATCCCACTTCTGCTGCGATGTCTTTTATCTTTTTATCCGTGGAGAGCAGAAGCTCGCGGATCTTTTTGATGCGGACGGCGTCGATGTAGGCTTTTATGCCTGCCTTATAGTGGACCTTGAACATTCGCGTGATATAGTCTTCATTATAATTAAAATGAGATGCTACGTCCGACACGCGGAGCTGACGGTGTGAATTTTCCGATATCCATTCGCAGATGGCGAAAAGCTTGGAATACGGTGTATCCTCGTTTATGGCGCCTGCGCGCATCATTTCAAAAAGAACTAAATTGAGAGCGCAGGTGCAGGCATCGTTATCGTATTCCGGAGAGCGGGAATACATGATAAGCTCTTCAAAAAGACGGGTGGTGCGCGACGCATCGGGGGTGCTTTTCGGAGGGAGAGTACCGAGAGTGCCGGAAAAATGTGCCCAGAAAAGCGTGGCGGGGCCGCTGGTCTCCCGATATCCGTAGCGGCGTGTTCCTGCAGGGAGAATGGCGGCTTCGCCTGCGCTGAGCGTGAAGCGCTCAAATCCGAGGGCGATATAAACGACACCGGACGTACACCACAAAAGCTCGTGGGTCTCAGTGTTGCTCGATGGGTGTATCCAACCCGCAGAGGCATCGATCCTGCCTGCGACGGCATAGGTGACGTCAAAATTCATACGGTCACTCCTTCCCGAAAGGATGCTTTTCCGATATTTCAGGGCGATTCCCCCTCTGAAAATCGAAAAAGTAGGTTTTTGGCACCTTAACAATATCATTTTATCAAAAAAAGAACGAAAACGCAAGGAAAAAAAGAAGCAACAGAGGCAAAATCATTGAAAAATTTTAAGATACTTGTTACAATATATTAAATATATGCGCGGCGGTGTTTTCGGCACACGTTTAGAAGTCCGTCACACGACCGTCACAAAAAAATGATACTATGAAAAGACATAGAAAGATCGCAGGAAAACGGAGGAATCGGTTTTGATCGAGGTAAAGAACCTTACGAAAAAATACGGAACTAATCTTGCGGTGGACGACCTCTCCTTCACCATTGAGTCGGGAAAGATATACGGCTTTCTCGGTCCCAACGGAGCGGGCAAATCCACCACGATGAATATTATAACGGGATGTCTTGCACCTACGTCCGGCGAAGTGTATATCAACGGACACAACATAATCGAAGAGCCGGTGGAGGCGAAGATGCACATCGGCTATCTTCCGGAGCTTCCGCCGCTTTATACGGATATGACCCCCCGTGAATATCTCACCTTCGTTGCGGAGGCTAAGGGGATCCGTCGGGATAAGATCCGCGAAGAGGTGGACTACGTTATGGAAAAGACGGCGACAGCACACGTTTCCCGCCGCCTTATCAAGCATCTTTCAAAGGGATACCGTCAGCGCGTCGGTATTGCTCAGGCTATGCTCGGCGATCCTGACGTTATTATTCTCGACGAGCCCACGGTAGGTCTTGACCCTCAGCAGATAATTGAGGTCCGCGATCTTATCAAAGCTCTCGGCGAGGAGCACACCGTTATCCTTTCGAGCCATATACTCACCGAAGTCTCCAGCGTTTGCGACCATCTTATCGTCATTTCCGGCGGAAAGCTCGTGGCAGACGACACGATGGAGAATATCAGCCGCTCGCTGACAACGGAGATCACCATGAACGTCACCGTTAAGGCAACCGCTGATGAGGTAGTATTCGTTCTCGGAGCGATTCCCGAGGTCACGTCCTTCAAGGTAGTGGGAACTACCGGCGAGGAGACCTCTGCTATCGTCAAATATCCCACTGAGCTTGACCTGCGCGAGACTATCACGTTTGCCTTTTCCGACCTTCGCCGTGCCGTTATTTCTATGACGGCAGAGGAAGAGGGACTTGAGGAGATATTCCTTAAGCTCACGGAGTCCTCCGTTCCCGCGGCAGACGTTACCTATGCCGAACGTGACGGATTTGACGCCGACGATGCCGACGCTGACATTTCTGACGCCGTTTCCGACGGATATGATGACGAATATGATGACGAATACGATGACGAGGGAGACGAAGAAAGCTACGTTTACGATCCTAAGGATTACCTCGGCGAAGATTTCAAGTCCGTGAGCGTTGCCGGAGGCGGTGCCGATGAAGACGATGAAGACGAGGCGGAAGACGATGAAGACGAAGGCGAAAAGGGCAGCGACGACTATAAGCCTCTTTTCGGCGGAAAGTGAGGAGACCTATAAATGCTTGCTATATATAAAAAGGAAGTAAGATCCTATATCTACAGTATGACGGGAAGCGTTATGATGGCAGTTTTCCTTGCCTTCATCGGCTTCTTTACCACTCAGGTGAATATTGCCTACGGCTATTCCGCTCTTGAGTATACCCTCGGTTTTCTCGTTGTATACTGCATCATAATCATCATCGTTCCATTCGTAACGATGCGCTCCATTGCCGAGGAAAGACATTCCAAGACTGAGCAGCTTCTTTTCTCGCTCCCGATCCCCATGTATAAGATAGTCGTCGCAAAGTATTTGGCACAGCTCACTATCTTTGCTGTTCCTATGCTTATTACAGCGATATATCCCCTGCTTCTCTCACTTTTCGGAGAGGTCAATTTCGCGGCTACCTACAGCGTATGGCTGGTGCTTTTCCTTCTCATCGCCGCTATGGTGGCAATGGGAATGTTTATCTCCAGCCTCGTTGAGAGCCAGATAATCGCCGCTATCATCACCGCAGGCGTTTTCTTCCTGCTCTATTTTATGTCCAATATCACAGCCAGCCTTTCCACCGCCGCAATGACGTCTCTCATAGCGTTCTCCGTCATGTTCATTCTTTTCGGATGCGTTGTGTTCCTTCTCACAAAGAACGGGCCTGCTGCCATGGTGTCAGCGCTTCTGCCTATCGTCGTATCGCTGATATTCTATATCATCACACCCGATTCCTTCTCGGGACTTTTCGCCGTCGTTATCGATAAGCTCGCGATCTTCGACAGATTCGTTGAGGTCGTATCCTACCGTTCCCTTGACATTACGGCGATCGTATACTTTATCACAGTATCAGTCGTGTTCGTCTTTATGACGGTGCAGTCCGTCGAAAGACGCCGCTGGAATTAAGGAGGTGCCGACAATGGATAATAACGTCAAGAAAAACGAAAGCCTCCGCACCCTGAAGCTTGGTGGCTACAGCATCGTTTTGACCGTTATCGTTATCGTGGCGGCGGTTCTTATCAATCTTATCGTGGAAGCGCTTCCCGAAAAGTACACGAATATCGACCTTACCGGCTCCGATATCTACGCTATATCCGAGGATTCGGAAAAGTTCATTGCCGATCTGGATACGGATGTTACCATCTATTACGTTACGACGAACGAAGGCAAAAATGCACAGCTCGACACCTTCGTGAAAACGTATGCACAGCTTTCAAAACACCTGAAGGTGGTGTATGTTGACCCTGAAAGCGATTACGCCTTCGTTGAGCAGTATGAGCTTGAGGACGAAAACAGTCTCGTTATCTCGTCGGATAAGAGAAGTCAGGCGGTTCCCTACGACTCGATCTATCAGTATTCCGAAACGGTATGGAACGAATACTACTCTATGTATTACTATTACGGTTATCAGATAGAGGATATTTATTCCCCCGACGTTTTCGACGCGGATAACCAGATCACCTCCGCCATAGATTACGTCACTACCGATATACTTCCCACCGTTTATATGCTTGCGGGCCACGGTGAATCGACTCTTTCCGCCAATATCAGTGCGCTTCTTGAATATAATAATATCCGCACGGGTGAGGCGAATCTCCTTTCCGCGGATAACGCAGTCCCCGAGGATGCAAGCGTTATCGTTATCAATAATCCCATGTCCGATCTGACGGCTGCGGAAGCGGAGACGCTCACGGCCTTCATCGACGGCGGCGGTAAGGTTATACTCGTTACCGACGTGAAGAATTATGACACAGAGTCTATGAAGAATCTGACGGCTGTGGCAGAGCATTGCGGACTTACCGCTTACGACGGCGTCGTTCTTGAGGATAATACCGGATACTACACCATGAACAAGTATTTCCTCCTGCCCGAGCTTCAGTCCTGCGCCCTCACGGTGTCCATCACGAATCCGAGCGCTGTCAATATCCTTATGAACCGCGCTCACGCTATCGTCAGAGACGAAGACTACAGCGGCAGTATGGCGATCACTCCTGTGCTTGTGACCTCTGACACCGCATATATCATCGGTGCCGACGAAGAGGTGCGCTCCCGTCGGGATGACGATGTAACGGGCGAATTCTATATCGGCGCCATGTCCCGCAACTCCGATGACGGACTTTTGGTTTGGTATTCTGCGTCGTATATCAACTCCGATTCGTCTATGAATTACGTCAACTATAATAACCTCTACGTTTTCGGATACACCATCACCGAGATCTGCGATAAGCCCGTTACCATCACGGTAGATTCTACCGCGATAAACGCAGATTCGTACCTTACGATGAGCGAAACGTCGATCAATATCCTGACGGTGATCATCCAGTACCTTATGCCGCTGGCAATACTCGTGCCCTCGGTCGTTGTTTGGATAATGCGCCGAGTGCGCTGATGCGCGAAAGGAAGCCATAATGAATTCGAAAAAACGTAAAGAAAGAAAGCAGATAATAACGCTCGTCATATCCGCTGCCGTTATACTCCTTCTCGTCGTTCTTTATGCTGTTATTATGAACGAAACGAAGGATGAGGGCGAAGACGAAACCACCGGGGTTGAGCTGATGGATATCGGCACCTTCACCGTTATAGAAGAAAACTACGCTTATATGACCAAGCTTTCGTATACTCGCTACGGTCAGACCATTGATCTTGAGGTCAAAAACGGCGAATGGATCCTTTCTGAGGACGAAAATTTCCCCCTCGATATGCAGAAGGTCATCTATATGACTCAGGCGATCTCCGATTACGGCGGATACCGCAGGATCGAGTACAAGGAATCTTCATTTGATACCTACGGCTTCGATGACCCTGAGTTCGTGTTCGTTGCGACTTATTACGAAACGGACGGCGAGGCGACTTACACCCGCAAGTATTATTTCGGAGCTAAAAACGAGCTGACGGGATACTACTATTTCTACGAGGAAGGCGCCGATTACGTGTATATGGTAAGTAACGCTCTTATCAGTTATTTCGATTATACGAAGACGGATCTGTTCAAAACGGAGACGGTGCCTTGTCCGGAGCTTGAGGATATCGATTCCGTTGAGGTGACCGTTGACGGCGGCGAAGCCGTCCTCCTTGAAGTTCCCGAAGCTGCGGCAACTGAAAATGAAGACGGTACCATAAACTATTCTGCCGTTGAGGTTATACTCGATACCTTCAATCTCGATATCAAGCTCAAATACGATACCTGCGTGAAGTACGCAGTCTCCGAAGATGATCTTGAAGATTACGGCCTTGCAGCCCCTTCTTTGAAGATAGCTATGGATTTCACGAGCTACGAGTCCGTTTCCACGGAGGATGGCACTTCGGGTGCACAGATCGCGCGTGACGACAGCTTCACGATTCTTTTCGGCGATACCTTCATTGAAACGGCAGGCGACGTGGACGATGTGGACGAGGTGGAATACGTGTATATGACTGTTCTTGGCTCTGATATCGTGTATAAGCTCCGCACCGCTTACTATGCCGACCTTATTGCGGCGGTTAAAGGTGAGATCGGCGAATAAAATAATCTTAAAATAGTCGGAAATTTGTTATTGACAGTCAAAGCTTTATATGATACAATAAGCCGTTGCATAAAAGCGACGGCTTTTTTGTTGCGCTTTTATGGCTCCTTACTGCCGCAAATCTTGACGTTATGGCGGCAGTCATTACAGTCCATGAGGAGGTATTTTAACATGGAAACCATTAAGAACACCTATGAAGTCCTCTTCGCTCTCAGTGTTAAGAACGGCGAAGAAGCGGTAGCTGCCAATGTTGAAAAGATCAGAGGCCTTATCGCAGACAACGCAGAGATCGTTGCCGAGGACGTTTGGGGCAAGCGTAAGTTCGCTTATCCTATCAACTATCAGACCGAAGGCTACTACGTACTTGTTTATTTCAAGTCCGAGCCCGAATTCGTAGCAGAGCTCACTCGAGTTCTTGGTATCACCGAAGACGCTCTCCGTTACATGATCCTTTCTGTTGACGAGAAGAAACAGACCATCAACGTAAGCAAGAACGCTCCCGAAGCTCCCGTTGCGGAGGAAGCAGTTGAAGAAGCTGTCGCTACTGAAGTTGCAGCAGAAGAACCCGCAGCAGAATAATGAGGCGCGAAGATGGCTAATTTCAATCTTAACAAGGTTATTTTAGGCGGAAGACTGACTGCTGACCCTGAATTAAAAATGACAGCTTCCGGCATACCCGTTACCAATTTTTCTATAGCTGTCAATCGCCGTTTTCAATCCAAGAGTCAGGACGGTCAGCAGCAATCGCAGCAGGCAGATTTCATAAACTGCATCGCATGGCGTTCTACCGCAGAATTTATCACCCGATACTTCCGTCGCGGAAGCTCCATCTGTGTTACCGGTTCCATTCAGACAAGGAGCTGGACCGATCAGCAGGGACAGAAGAGATACGCAACCGACGTTGTAGTTGACGAAGCACTTTTCGTTGACGCTAAGGGCGAGGGAGGCACTGCCGGCGGATATACTCCCGATGCATACGGTGCGCCTGCATACACCGGCGGCAACAGTGCCGCTGCTAAGTTCGAAGAGATCTCGGACGACGACGACCTCCCCTTCTGATGGGTAGGACGTAATTTACGAAAGGATAGGTTTAATAACAATGGATAACAACCAGAACACGGCTCCCAAGACCGAAAGAACCGAAAACACCCAGCGCCCCTATCGTCAGGCGCCCAGAAGAAGAAAGAAAGTTTGCGTTTTCTGCGCAGACAAGATCGATTACATCGACTATAAGGATACCGCACGCCTCCGCAAGTTCGTAAGCGAGCGCTCCAAGCTTCTTCCCCGCAGAATCACCGGTACTTGCGCAAAGCATCAGCGTCAGCTCACGCTCGCTATCAAGCGCTCCCGTCAGATGGCTCTTATGCCCTACATCTCCGACTGATTCGGGCAGTAAAAAATAAGTTCTTGTAAAGCAGATCCCCCGATGGCTTGCCATCGGGGGATCTTGTTTTTTGTTCGGGAGCAGGTGGTTATATGCCATTGGAGGATAATGCCGACGGTGGCGTGTGACCGGCACTACGTCTATACTCTGTGGGAGTGCAGTTCATGATCTCTCGGAAACGGAGATTATAATAATTCACCGTTGCAAATCCGCATTTCATGGCAATATTCGTTACGTTCAGATTGGTGTTGATCAGAAGAGAGACGCTTTGTTTGATCCTGTAATTATTAATATATACGAAAGGCCTGCAGCCCATATATCTCATAAATACTCGCGTGTAGTATTCGTTACTCATATAAGCACGTTGTGCAAGGTCGGAAAGTGTGATCTTTTCAGCATAATGCTCGTGTATGTATTCAATCGAATTCAGCACATACGAAAGCGCGAATTTGTTTATCTTTTTTTCGTTTGCATCCGTGGTGGAATTTTTCATATATAAATAAAATATATCTAAAAGAAGGCTTTTGATCTTTATCTCTGCGAAGCTTTCGTTTTGTTTTATACGAAGTACCTCGTCGCGGTGGATAGTGCAGTCGTCGGGATAATCGGATTCGTCGTAAAGCGACAGAAGCTCCTCGTATTTTTGTAAGATCTCCGCCTGCCACGGCACGGATGGAGAAAGAAGCGGCGGTATGTTTACCGTTCGGTTGAATATTCCTGATAAATACTTGGTATCAACCACATCGCCGGAGATCCCCGTGAGAAATCGAGGATGAAATGCCATAGCGAGAGACACTGTGTTTCCGTCGGTGTCGGATATGTATGCCCAGTGCATGATATCGGGACAAACCAATACGGCACTTCCGGCGGTGAGAATGTATTCCTTGCCGTCTATATAGAAGCTGCATTTACCGCTTCGAAGATAGAAGATCTCCATTTCGCTGTGGTAGTGAGGCGGGAGGCTGGTGTAGTTTACCCCCTCGGGAAGCTGTTTTGGCGTGTCGAGCACTTTATAAAGGGCAAGCGGAAATGCATTTGTCCCGTGAACGTGAAGGTCGCGGATAAAGCTTTGATTGTATTTGTAATCGAAATTTCCCATATTTACCTGTCTGATGATATAGCATCGTTAGAAGAAGTATACCATATGAAATGGAGTTTTTCAACAAGTCAATTGGTTAATATGTTTGCAATATTTAAGAATCAGGAGTTTCATATTAAGCAACATTACTAATACGAGGTCAATATATTGTAAGTACTGGTCAATATATTTATATAATTATCGTATGCGTGCGATATTATAAAACTGTAGGATCGAGTTTGCGTCGGTCCTGATAAAAAGCTGCCAAGCGCATCTGTGGGTAAAATGCCGCAACACTCACGCTTCCGTTTTGGCAAAGTTTTAACAACCAAGGAGGTTAATTATGAAAAAGGTTATCAGCACGCTCGTTATTCTTGCGCTGGTTGCAGCGATGAGCATTTCCACACTCGCCATTGAGCTTCCCGACGGAGATCTGCTTGGTCATTGGAAGCTTGACGGAGATCTTAAGAACGAAGTGGCAGGCGGCCCTTCCGCTGAATACGTTGGTTTTCTGTTTGACGATCCTCTTTATGATCCTGAGGATTACGTTTGGATCGAAGGTGTGGACGGATATGCATGGAAATCCGAAACATCCGTTAAGGATGGAATCAGATTTGCCGCCCCTTCGGGACAAAGCGTAACGATCATGGAATGGGTTCGTTCCGAGAATTGTCCGTTTACCACACCGCTGATCTGGTGGGGCGAACAGAATCAGAGCAATGCACTCGGACTCGGAGGTGAAGCATGGATCGGTGTGTGGCCCGAATTCAATGAGGATTGGGGCGCGAAGGGACCGTGCATCGGATCTAACAATGCGGCAGGAAACAGAATTGCAGTTTATCCCAGTGTAAATCCCTTCAGCGGAACGACGCTTCCCTGGACACATATTGCAATAACCATTGACTATGATGCGGAGACCGGCCTTTCCTACGGAAAACTTTATTATAACGGTCAGCTCGTCGGCGAGGGGGGCGATCTTCCCTACGTGCAGTCTGACAGCGCGTACGTTTACTTCGGTGTAAACGCTTGGAACTGGTGTATCGACGGATACCTTGACGAGGTCATCATATATAATGAAGTTCTCACAGACGATGAAATAGCAGGTATTTACGCTCAGTACAGCACTCCTTCCGAGGAGATCGTTGAAATTACCGCAGCACCCGAAACGGAAGCTCCCGAAACCGACCCCGAAACGGAAGCTCCCGAAACTGATCCTGAAACGGAAGCTCCTGAAACCGATCCTGTCACAACAGACGCTCCTGCCGAGGAAAAGGGATGCGGTTCTTCCGTCGGTATGGCAGCGGTGATCGTTACGGTGGTGTCGTCACTTGGCTGTGCGCTCATCAAGCGCCGCTGAACGCTGACGGAATCATAAAAGCTGTTATTTGATCAACGTCACGGATCACAATTATGAAAAAAACAATCAGTATTATGTTATTATTCACACTATTGACGGCACCCATTATCGGTTGCTTCTTCGCTTGCTCCGACAGCGGTGCAACGCCTGATGAATCAACGGACGATGAAGGCTCCGGTCCTTCCGTAACCGTAACCCTTCCAGACGGAACGCAAGCTCTCGTGTCGGGCGGATTCAGGCTTGATTTCAAAAAAACGGACATGGGTTATGGTGTTTACGTTGTTGACAGCGTGACGGAGAAGGAAACGGCGTTTTGCAATGTGTCACCTGTTATGATAACGGTGCGCGACGAAACTCGCGGTCCCGGAGTTTTCAACGAAGCCGATTTTTCAGCACCGTACAGTGCTGTTACGGAAATCGATGGCGGATACTGTGCTACGGCGGTGCTTATGACGGAAAACGGAAGCGAATTCAAATTCGAGGACAGCTATTACGTTACCGAAGCAGGTACCTTTGCCGTCAACAGAAAGGTTTCGGTGGTTAGCGGATCGGAAGATGACGTAGGATTCCGTTCGTTATTTTCGTTGGCAGATACCAACGGAACGAAAACGGTGAGCGATCACGAGCTGTTTATTCCCTCGGTACTTTATAAGGATTCAAAGGATATGGTGTCGAGTGCAATAGGTTCCGACCTTGACGTGAATCGCTTGTATGTAAAGGAAACGCGTACGGGTCTTCCCTTAGCAATGCTTCGCTCATCGAAGGATAAGTATTCTATCGCGATCGCGCATCTGGATCCCGAAATAAGCGTGGGCGGCAATGTTGGCGGCGGCAGCCACGGCGACGTGAACGGCGAGCTTCAGTATGGTTCTATCGGATATAAGATACGCGACGGCCTTTCCGTGGACTTTTGTTATCCTTCTCTGGAATGTCCGACGATATATTATACGAGCCTGAAGGTGAACGGAATATTCCATCCGGTAACATCGGGCTTTGAACAGGAATACAGTCTTTCCATTATCCCCGCTAAGGCTGATACGTACGCTGACGCTATGACTGAGACTTTTATAAATGCGTATATGGCTGAGTCTCCCGAGATAGCCACGGGAATAGACATGGAGGATATATACGAAAACAATATCGACGTGTTCGCGAGTACCTTCCGTGATTACGGAACGGACGACGTTATAGCAGCAGGCGTTCCGTGGAGTATAGATCTCGCCAGAGGAACGGTGGTGGAATATACGTTCCAGATGGGATTTGTGGGTCAGCAAACGTCAGTGGGATACAATCTTATGCGCTATGGCTATGCAAATGATAGCGAGGAGCATATTTCAAAGGGCAATGCCATAATAGATTTCTGGACGTCTGAGACTATAATGAAGGATGCGCTTCCCATCGTATGGTGGGATCCGAGAAATAATGAGACAGCGGGTCAGTCGAGAGGATATCCTTCATTCCTGCGTTGTTTTGTAGACGGTATGGAGGGCATCCTCGATGCATATAAGATCGCCGTGGCAAATGGAGAGAACCGCGAAAAGTGGCTGGCAGCCCTCGTGAAAACGGCAGATTTCCTTGCCGAAAACCAGAATGATGACGGCTCCTATTACAGAGCGTATTTTACAAACGGCGAGGTCTGCACCGACACGTCCGACGGTAACTATCAGGGCGCATCCAAGCTTAATACCCCCGTGGCTATACGTTTTCTT
>CAYXHC010000003.1:0-55511 GCA_964464905.1 uncultured Lachnospiraceae bacterium | reverse complement strand
CGTGTTTCTCACCCAAATCATTATCAAACAAATCCTTTGTTAATTCATCGCATGAAAAAATAACAGCTTTCTCTTTATATTTAATTTGATTAGCATAATAGGTTTTACCGGAACATATTTTTCCACAAATCGCTATTATCTTTGCCATATATATTCCTCCACAAAAATCCGATTTATCGAACCGATTGTATCACAGATCATCGGACATTTCAATGGATTTCTTTTTCGGACTCACAGGACGGATTGCACCTCTCCGTCTGCGCGAAGCGCAACCTCGTTCATTTATGCCGCGGGCGGCAACGATATTCCCACCGCACTCGAAATGATGTTGCGTGCGCCACGCAAACGATATTGTGACTAACGATGCAAAATGAAAGATCCTCGTTCCGAAGAACGAGGACCTTTCAAGCGGGCGACGGGAATCGAACCCGCGTACTCGGCTTGGGAAGCCGATTTTCTACCATTGAAATACGCCCGCAACGATAAAATTATAGCACTCCCGAAAAGTGCTGTCAAGTTTTTGTGATACTGTAGTCAAAATTATGACAGTTTGTATATTATAATGATTATTGTGCTTTATAATGCTTGACTTTTTGCACAAACAGGGATATAATTTTATGTAAACATCTATGCAAAAAGTGTGTAAAGGGGGAGAGTTCTTTGGCATTCAAGGAGATCTTCAAGCGAGTTGAAAAAAAGTATATCCTTTCACGCGAGCAATTCGAAGCGCTTATGCCCACGATAAACGAGCACATGAAGGGCGATGATTACGGAGAAAGCACTATATGCAACATCTACTACGACACACCGAATCACGAGCTCATACGCCGCTCTCTTGACAAGCCCGTTTACAAGGAGAAGCTCCGAATACGCACGTACGGTGCTCCCACCGAGGACACCACCACGTTCGTGGAGATTAAAAAGAAGTACAAGGGCATCGTATACAAGCGCAGAGTGAGTATGAAATATAAGCTTGCCATTGATTTCACCTGCAACAAGATCATCCCACCAAAAAAAGACTCGCAGATAGCACGGGAGATCCTTTGGTTTCTCAACTATTACCGCGGTCTTGCACCCGCAATGGTGCTGACGTACGACCGCACTGCTTACTTTGACCGTTCCGACCCAAATCTGCGCATCACGTTTGACAAGAACATCACCTGGCGCGATTGGGACTTGGACCTGACGAAGGGCGTTTACGGTAACACGATCCTTCCCGAAGGAACGAGGCTTATGGAGGTCAAGATCCCGGACGCAATGCCGTTGTGGCTTGCTCACAAGTTTGACGAGCTTAAGATATATCCCACATCATTCAGTAAATACGGCAGAGCGTACGCAACTCTGCTCCAAAATAAACACCGCCAAAAGGCAGGAGGAAATTAACAATGTTTGATAACGCTTTCTCATCTGTAATTACCGGCAACGAGATCACGATAGGTATGTTCCTTCTCTGTTCGCTTTCGTCCGTTGTGCTCGGCATTCTCACAGCACTTGCGGCTTCCTTCAGAAGCAGCCGCTCTAAAAACGTTATTCTCTCTCTTATCCTCCTCCCCCTTATCGTTCAGGTCGTTATTATGATCGTAAACGGTAATGTGGGTGTAGGCATTGCCGTAGCAGGTGCATTCAGCCTCGTTCGCTACCGTTCAAATCCCGGTACAGCCTCCGATATCGTCCTCATATTCCTTACTATGGCTATCGGTATCATTAACGGTATGGGTTATATAGTTCTCGCCTTTATCTTCGCAGTTTTGTCTCTCGCGGTTTATATGGCGTGCGTTCTTCTTGGTCTTTCCGGACGCACCAGCGGCAAGGAGCTTAAGGTCACTATTCCCGAAAGCCTCAACTACTCTCACATTTTTGACGACATTTTCGAGAAGTACACCAAGTCCTATGTGCTTACCCGCGTTAAGACCACAAATCTTGGCAGCATGTATCAGCTCTTTTACCACATCGAGCTGAAAAACGATGATGACGAAAAGGAAATGATCGACGAGATCCGCTGCCGCAACGGCAACCTTGATATCATCTGCGGAATGACTCCCGACTCTATCGAATACGACAGACTTTAAGACATTCAAAGGCAGACTTATATAAGTCTGCCTCTCATTTTTCATAAGGAGCATTAATGAAAAAATACGTTATCACCATAGTTATTTTAGCAGTCGTGCTTTCGCTCGTGGCAGGTGCTATTATGCTTATAAACAAGCTCTTCTACGCTGCCGACGAGGGCGTTATCATCACATCCGATTTCATTGGCTACGGCGGTGCTGATAAGATCGCCGTCGATATAGATATAGGCTACGTAAACGTAACGGAGCGGGAGGGCAGCGATAAAATCACCTTTGAATTTTCTTCGTTCAGGGAGGATTTTTACGGCGTGGACGTTTCGGATGGCATCGTAACAATAAGCTCCGACGAACTCCGCTGGTATGACAGAGCGCGGCTCAACACAACGGATAAGTACGGCATCACGATCGGTATCCCCGCCGACTTTGATGGTGAGCTTTTGTTAGAAACAGCGGCAGGAAGCGTAGCCGTTTCCTCTGTCGGAGCGAACGAAGTGGTGATCAATACGAAGTCGGGCAGCGTTTCCGTTTCAAAGATCACAGCCGGTGCGGTTTCTGCCGTTTCGGAGGCAGGAAACATCACTTTTTCGGGTATTGATTCCTCCCACGTCACCGCTTCGGCAAATAAAGGAAGTGTGACGTTCGCCGGCATCGAATCCTCTTCTCTTTTATATGCAAGCTTTGCCTCGCACGTGGGTAACGTCGTGGGCAGCTTTGATCTCCCGCGCGATGCGTTTGCCATCGAGGCGTCTGCCACAGGTGAGTCTAACGTGACCGCCGGCGGCGAGGGCATCGAGCTCTTCCTTTCCGCAAGGCTCGGCAACGTGGACGTTACGTTTTCCGAGTGAATATAAGATAAAAAAGTCCCCTCGATGGAGGGGACTTTTTTAATCAGAAAATATAATCCGTCACACAATCGTACCAATGTACGTAAGTCTCGCCGTTAACGGTAATCCGTTCGTTTTCGGGGAACATTTCCGTCCACAGCTTACCGTAACGCTTGTATGCCCAATCGTTTTTGTTGAATCTGCGCCAAAGGACAGTGCGACCGTTTTTGTCAAGGTAATACTCACACCACATTCCGCCTTGACTTCCGTTTTCGTAATCGATCAAACGCACGGCATCATATACTTTCCCGTTTATTGTTACACGAAATCTGCCAACCATATCAAAAACATCATCTTCAATAGGCATAGCAAAACCATCTTTCGTTTGCGTGATCGTCCCCTCTGCTTTCAGATGAATCGGAAACCCGCAGTTATCCTTTCCGATACCAAAGGAATCATCAAAGTCAGCATCAATAAATGTTATTATTTTTTGACTTCCGTCACGATTATTAATGATACCGCCCAAATATTTGCAGTGCGTATCCGTCAACTGGGCAAAAACCGTAGACTCTTCCAAGACATCAGCTTCCGTGTATTTCTTTTTTATTGAAACTCCTTCTATACCGTGTAATACTATCTTTCCAACAGTACTCAGTTCGAAGAATCCATTTTGCTTTCGCAAAGGCATATCGTACATTCCAAACGAAACAGATTCTCCAATTCGAGGAACCAAAAACATACCGGGAAGCTCCTCGTGAACAACGTCAAACGGAGCAAGCTCAGACTTTTCAATTTTATATTCCGGCAGGTATTCGGGTAATTTTTTCATAATTTTTTCTCCTCCTAATATTTCGTTGTGTGGGTAATGCTGTTTGAATTTTTCTTTTGCATAATAAAGACGGCTTTTTACCGTGCCGATCGGAATCGATAGCTGCTTTGAGATATCCGCTTGCGATATGCTTTTGAAATAATACAAATAAAGTATCTGCTTTTCTTTATCGCTGAGAATATCCAGTGTATCTCTCACGGCGCTTTGTAAAGTTACCCCGAACCTTCCGGTACATAGCGCCGATTCGGGCAAGGAATCGAGCGAAACATTCATATCCTTTGATCTTCTTCTATAATAGTCGTTGCATCTGTGGCTTGCGATACCGATCAGCCACGCCTTGAAAGCAGACCTATCTCTCAAAGAATCAAACTTCATCGTTGCTATAAGGCATACGTCTTGAATGATATCCTCAGCGTCGTGCTTGCTGTTTATCTTATACTTCACGTAGCGCTCTAACGGCACAAGATTTTCTTGCAGCAGCATTTCAAATTCACTCACAACATCACCTCCCTTCGGGTGTTCTCGAAATCGATTTCACTTATATAGTCGAAGAAAAACGGTAAAAGGTTCATTCTGACACGAAAATTATATCATAGAGAGCGAACAAACACAAAAATTCATTTATCCTTCTGCGTTTGATGCAATCGATAAAAATATATCAAATCCATCTTGACTTTCTTTGACCTTCGTGCTACAATAGCATTGGTCAAAGATAGTCAAAGTCAATTTTGCGTATAGTGAGGAGATTAGCGTGAAAATATCGCCACACTATGCGTAACCTCACTGTTTCACGCTTAAAATCCTCGCAAAACGGGACCCAACCCGTTTTGCCGCACAAGTGCGATGCCGAGGATTTCGATATATATTTGTGCCGCTGTCAGCGGCGGAATAGGAGATTAAAATGATAATATCTGATTACATTGCGTCAATAATAGAAGAAATGCTCCGCGATGGCGGCGGCTCCACCGAGGTGAAGCGAAACGATCTTGCCCTGCGCATCGGCTGCGTCCCCAGCCAGATAAACTACGTTATTTCATCAAGATTCACTCCCGAACGCGGCTACGTTATCGAGAGCAGGCGCGGCGGCGGCGGTTACATACGCATCGTGAAAAAGCAATTTGACAAAAACGATTATCTCATGCACTTTTTCCACGCGATCGGCGGTGAGCTTTCGGAAACGGAAGCGGCGGCGTACGTTTCGAATCTTTTCGGCAACGGAATCGTTTCTGAAAAAGAAGCTTCCATCATCACAGCGGCAATGGCAAACGCCGCCTATGCGGCTGTGCCGTCACAGTACAGAAACTGCCTGCGTGCCGACGTTTTAAGACACGTTATCCTATCTCTCATACGCTAAAATAAAGCAAAGAAAGGACGGTATATTATGATCTGCGAAAAATGCGGAAAGAAAGAAGCAACATACTACTACAGCGAAAGCATAAACGGAAAGAAAAAGACCGTTGCCCTTTGCAGCGACTGCGCTCCCGAAGGCATGGCAATAGAAAACACACTTTTATCGGGACTTTTCGGCGGCTTTTCCGAAAGGTCGCCCCTACGGGCAAGAACCGTTGAAGTGAAAAAATGTCCCGTTTGCGGAATCACCTTCAGCGGCATCGCCACCTCCGGAAAGGTTGGCTGCACCGAGTGCTACGTAACGTTCAAGGAAGAGTTGACGCCCACGATACGCCGCATACACGGCAACAGAGTTTACCGCGGCGACGTGGCGAAAAAGGCGACTTCCGAACCTGCTGCGGCTTCTGCGGAAGCAAATTCTGTCAAAGCAGAGGCGGAAGGTCCCATAGCTTCCCTTCGCCGCCGTCTTGAAGCGGCGGTAAAGGAAGAGAATTACGAGCTTGCCGCTTCCCTGCGCGACGAGATCCGCGCGCTCAATAATAAGGACTGAAAGGAGGCAACATCATGTCATGGTACACGAAAACAGGCGTTGACACCGACGTTATACTCACGTCCCGTTGCCGTTTGGCAAGGAACGTCAAAAAGACCCCTCTCGGAAAGCTCCTCTCCCCCGAGTCAGCGAGAGATATCATAAACAATGCTGCAAACGTTCTTGGAGAGGAATTCGTCAAGATAGATTTCGATGGGATATCCGACGTGACAGCCGCTGCATACGTCGAAGAGCACATAGTCAGCAAAGACTTTGTTTTGCAAAAGGGCCCTCACGCCCTTTTCAAAAACGAAGATCTTGGCGTTTACGTTATGGTTCCCGAGGAGGATCACTTCAGAATACAGAGCATCACACGAGGCAGAAGCACCGACGACGCATACAAAGCTGCGGCTGAAACGGAAAAGAAGCTCTCTGCTGCTTTTGAGCTTGCCTTTGACGAATCCTGGGGTTATCTCACTCATTGCCCCACCAATCTTGGCACGGCTATGAGAGTCTCTCATATGATGTTTCTGCCTGCTATGACGAAATATAACGCGATAGCATCACTAAATAACAGTCTGTCGAAGCTTGGCTTCACCGTTCGCGGTATGTACGGCGAAGGTTCAGGCGCCCTCGGATGCCTTTATCAGATATCAAACAGCGTTACTCTCGGTCTCACCGAGGAGGAAACGCTGACGGCACTTTCAAAAATAACGGAATCCGTTGTCGCCGAGGAGCGCCGCTTGCGCAGTCGTATGCTTGAAGCAAAATCGGTCGATTCCGTGATAGACGGTATCTGCCGCGCTTACGGCACACTAACAAGCGCATATATGATGGAAAACCGCGAATTTCTCCGTCTTTGGGTAGAGATACGTCTTGGCATATCCCTTAACGGTGAAGAGGGGTTCTTTTCACGAACGCCGGAGCACGTCACATTTGAAACGCTTGACACACTCTTCATCGAGGCACAGCCCGCAGTGATTTCGCTCGCAAACGGAGGCGTTGATCTTTCGTCCCGTGAGCGGGATCTGAAGCGCGCCGAGCTTGTTTCACGGCGACTGCACAGACAATAATACAAGAAAGAACGGATGTAGCGTGAAAGTATGGACACACGATTCCAAAGTGTGTCGTTTCTCGCTAAAAATCCTCGCGAAAGCACGGTTCCGAGGATATAAATATTATTTTCGCCGCTTACAGCGGCAGAATGGAGACTGGAATGACAAATCGTTTTACTGAAAAAGCACAAAACGCCATTAATTCGGCTCTCCTTTGTGCAGAGAAGATGGGTCACACCTATATCGGCTCAGAGCATATTCTTTTAGGTCTGCTGGGCGAGTATGACTCTGCGGGGGCGAAGCTTCTTGAAAACCGCGGCGCGTCCGCGGAAGATGCAGAGAACACCGTACGCAGCATCACGGGTGTTGGCGACGAAAGTGTCGTATCCCCAGCTGATATGACGCCGAGAACCAAAAAGATAATCGAAACGTCAGCATACGTATCCGCGCGGTGCGGTCATAGCTACATCGGCACGGAACACATTCTTTACGCTTTGATCGCTGAACGCGGTTGTGTTGCGGTTAAGGTGCTGGAATCTATAGGAGTCGACATTGGCGCATTGAAGGGCGATGTTGAAGCTTTTCTGACAGACGGTGCCTCCGGCGGCGTCCGTCGGGACGGAGATCACCAGAGCGGCGCTTCAAAGGGAAAAGCCGCGAAAGAAAACACCATTGAAGGCGCGCCCACTCTTTCACAGCACGGACGGGACCTATGCGCGCTCGCAAGGGCAGGCAAGCTGGACCCCATCATCGGTCGTGACGTAGAGATGGAGCGTGTGGTTCAGATACTTTCCCGACGCACAAAGAACAACCCCTGCCTTATCGGCGAACCCGGTGTAGGCAAGACTGCCGTTGTGGAAGGTCTTGCACAGCGCATCGTTGACGGAACCGTCCCTGAAACACTCCGTGATAAGATCATAGTTACCCTTGACATCTCCTCTATGATCGCAGGAGCCAAATACAGAGGTGAATTTGAAGAACGGCTGAAAAACGTGATGGCGGAGGCACTAAAAAATCCGAACATCATACTTTTCATAGACGAGATCCACACAATTATCGGCGCAGGTGCTGCAGAAGGTGCCGTGGATGCGGCAAACATACTGAAGCCGGCTCTTGCAAGAGGTGAGATCCAAGTGATCGGTGCCACTACCATCGAGGAATACAGACGTCACATCGAGCACGATGCGGCGCTTGAACGACGTTTTCAGTCTGTTACCGTGGGCGAGCCCACACCCGAGGAAGCAATTGCCATCCTTCGCGGACTGCGGGATAAATACGAAGCACACCACAAGCTGAAAATATCCGACGAAGCGGTTGACGCTGCAGTTAAGCTTTCCGTTCGCTATATCAACGACCGCCGTCTCCCCGACAAGGCTATTGATCTTATCGACGAAGCGGCGTCAAGACTCCGTATTTCTAACATTACCCCCACAGAGGATTTACGCGGTCTCGAGGAAGATATGAAAAAGGCAGCACAAGAGAAAGAGGAAGCGGTACGCGCTCAAAATTTTGAAGCAGCAGCAGCCTCTCGCGACAGAGAGCGTGAGCTTCGTGAACGATATGATGCCGAAAAAGCAAAATGGGCAGAGTCACGCGACACGGCAGATCTTGTCGTTGGTGAAAACGAGATCGCTGAGATCGTAACATCATGGACCGGCATTCCCGTTTCACGTCTCGCGGAGGAGGAAGGTGCGCGGCTTTTGCGCCTTGAGAAGATACTGAAAGAGCGCGTTATTGGTCAGGATGAAGCTGTCACCGCCGTTGCGAAGGCTATCCGCCGCGGAAGAACCGGTCTCAAGGATCCTAACCGCCCCGTTGGCTCCTTCATTTTCCTCGGCCCCACGGGTGTTGGCAAAACGGAGCTTTCAAAGACCCTTGCCGACGTTATGTTTGGATCGGAAACGGCTATGATACGTGTAGACATGTCTGAATACATGGAAAGCCACAGCACCTCAAAGCTCATCGGCTCGCCTCCCGGTTACGTTGGTTACGACGAGGGCGGTCAGCTCACGGAGAAGATACGCCGCAACCCTTATTCCGTCGTTCTTTTCGACGAGATCGAAAAGGCGCATCCGGACGTTTTCAACATTCTTTTGCAGATCCTCGACGATGGCATCCTTACGGATGCGCAGGGACGCCGCGTTGATTTCAAGAACACAGTGATAATTATGACGTCAAACGTGGGTGCTTCAGGCATCGTTTCAAGCCGTAAGCTTGGCTTTACCGTCACCGACGACACGACTGACGAGCGCGACCGGATCCGCTCCTCCGTTACTGACTCGTTGAAACGCACCTTCAAGCCTGAGTTTCTCAACCGCATTGACGAGATCATCGTTTTCAACAAGCTCAACGACGAATGCATCAAAAAGATCGCAGTGCTTTTACTCAATAAGATCGCGCGCAGATGCGAAGATATCGGAATCAGCGTTAGTTTTGGCGATGACGTGGCAGAGCTTATTGCTAAGGAAGGCTTTGACCCCGATTACGGCGCACGTCCCATCAAGCGTGCGGCGGTGCGACTCGTGGAGGACACATTATCCGAAGCAATGCTTGAAGGCAGGATATCCCGAGGCGATGCAATTACCGCTTCCGTCAAAGACGGCAAGGTCATTTACGAAAAGGCTGTGGCAGAATAAAAAGTTCCGACTTGCCATCGGATGTTAAAGGATAGCAAAACAAGCCGATACTCTTTTTGCATCGGCTTGTTTTGTTTTGCCGCCGCATTAAGCGGCGAGCAAGTACGCGCTTACGGGTGTGCTATATAGGCCTTACTTCGGGGATCCTTTGCGAATATGCGATTTTGTGCCGTCAATTTACGCCGTGACGGATTAACTCTTGATAAAATGAGAAAGATATGATAAGATAATTTTAGATATTTCCGTGACTTTTTAGAGATATGAAAGGAGAATCGTTATGCTCGACGTTACACTTGCCGGATGCGGCGGAACGATACCGCTTAAAAACCGATGGCTTTCCTCTTGCTTTATGCGTCATAACGGTAAATGTCTCCTTATTGACTGCGGAGAAGGCACGCAGATAGCCTTAAAGGAAGCCTCCCTTCCCTTCAAGCCTATTAGCGTAATATGTATTTCACACTATCACGCCGATCACATGAGCGGTCTTCCAGGCATGCTTCTTTCCATGGGAGGCGAGGGACGCACGGAGCCTGTGACGATAATCGGCCCTGCACACATTGAAAAATACGTTCGCGCGCTTCTGACGATAGCACCCGAGCTACCATTTGAGGTTATATGCCGCCCTGTTACGGAACGGACGGAGACCGTGATCATAGGTGGCTTTCACATCACCGCTTTTCGCGTAAATCACACGCTCCCCACCTACGGATTCACGGTTGAAATACCACGTGTTGGCAAATTTGACCCTGAAAAGGCAAGGGCAAATGGTGTACCTCTTCGTGTTTGGAGCGCTTTACAGAAAAACGGCGAGGCTGAATTTGAGGGTATCACCTACAAAAGTGATATGGTACTTGGTCCCGACCGCCGAGGAATAAAGGTGACCTACTGCACGGACACCCGTCCAACCCCTGCTATCACAGTGGCGGCTCGTGAAGCGGACCTTTTCATTTGCGAGGGTATGTACGGTGATGACGAAAAGCAGGAAAAGGCACTCAAGACCAAACATATGACCTTTTCCGAGGCAGCAACCATCGCACGGGAAGCGAAGCCGAGAGAATTCTGGCTGACGCATTTTTCTCCCTCCATGCCAAACCCCGAGGATTTTATAGAAGAAGCGCGTGCCATTTTTCCCGACACCTCTGTCGGATATGACGGAAAATCTACGACCATTTTTTTCGATGAGGAAGAAAACAACAAATGAACAAACTAAAAATGATCGTGACCGTTGCTTTGTGCTTCACACTTTTTGCGCTCTTTGGCTGCGACGAGATCAGAGATAATATCGACACGGACGGTACTGTCGAGACGGTAGACGCAATTGGTACTCTTGCAGACAGCGGATCCAATACTGTTACTCAAACAGAAACGAACACGGTTACCGAAGCGGAGTCTGAAACGGAATCTGAGACTGAAACGGAGACCTCCTCCGACGTTCAAGACGTGATCACTGACGAAAAAAGACTCGTTTACGTGGCTCTCGGCGACTCCATCGCCTACGGCTACGCTCTTGCAGACTATGAAAACCAGCGATATTCAACACTTATTGAAGAGCATCTTGACAGCGTATGGGAGAATGGATGCGAGGTCTATAACTACGCCGTCAGCGGCGACAAGGGCGGAGACCTATTCAATATTTTGACCGAAGGCAAGGCTCCCGCCATCAAAAATGCCGACGTGATCACAATCAGCATCGGTGCAAACAACGTGCTCGGTCCGGCGCTCGACAATCTTTCGGAATATTTCGTATTCCTGACGGTACCTGATGAAAATCTCCGAAATACGGAACTCCCCCGTATCTATGGCGAGCTTATGACAGAAACGAAGTCGGGGATAGAGGATTTCAGCCTTGAGATCGTAACGATCATCGAGGAGATACGCAAGTCTGCGCCCGACGCTGAGATCATATTCCAGACGATATACAATCCGTACAGACACGCAACCATCAAGCTCGACTTTATCGACAGCACCCTTGATCTTGCCAAGGAAACCGACAGACTCGTTTCAGAACTCAACAAGATCATAATTGACAACGCCACCCTCGGCTACACGGTCGCGGATATCTACACCGCTTATGAAGATCTTACCGACGTTGTCAACTCGGATCTCTTTATCGGTGATAGTACCGACCTCGACCAGATCATGCTTGCCGCAGATCCGCACCCAAATGCAAAAGGACACCGCGTGATTGCGGACACTATCATACCGCTTATTACCTTACCTTAAATCCCCCGAAAGGAAAACAACTATGAAGATCTGCGTTTTCGGCGCATCAAGCGACACTATCCCCCCTTCTTATCTCGACGCCGCATACGATTTCGGCAAACAAATCGGTGAAAACGGCCACAGCCTCGTTTTCGGCGGAGGAAACACGGGTGTGATGGGCAAAGCGGTACGCGGTATCAAAGCCGTCGGCGGCTATGCCGTAGGTATCGCGCCAAAGTTTTTCGACGTACCGGGTGTGCTTTACGAAAATTGCAATGAATTCATTTACACGGAGACTATGCGCGAGCGTAAGGGTCTGCTTGAGGACGTTTCCGATGCTTTTGCCGTTTTACCAGGCGGCATCGGTACATACGAGGAATTCTTCGAGACTCTCGTGCTTTGTCAGCTCGGACAGATGAAAAAGCCAATAGCAATCTACAACGTCAACGGCTGCTACGACGATCTTCGTCGTTTGCTTATCAGTACCGTTGAAAAGCACTTTATGCCCGAGGAAAATCTCTCCCTCTGTCGCTTCTGTGATACGGCGGAGGAAATTATTGATTACTTCAAAGAATTTTATGAGGTCAGCACTCCACGAATAATCAAAGCTTACAGAGAAGACGTGCCTGCTATGCGCTTTATAGGCAAAAGATACTCCGACTATAGCGGCTGGGGTGAATGGTTCGCGAACGGCTGGTTTGATATTGTTGAACAGGCTATGGGCGGCACCGACAATATTCTGAAGATTTGGAAAAACGGCAGCGGTTACGTTGGCCTTGAGCATCGCCGTGACGGGGAGCTTGTCGATTACTTTATCGGTATGTTTGCCCCGGCAGGCACCATCGTTCCTGAAGGATTCGTTTCTGTTGACTTCCCCGCAGCCGGTATCGGTACCACGTGGATATACGGCAAAGAAAATGAAGTTCACAGCGCTATAGGCGGCTGCCGCGCCGCTATAGATGAAATCGGACTACAGTTCTTAGACAGAGATGGCGAATGGTCCTTTGAAAACGGCTTATGTCCGCGATTCACCACTCCAGACGAGCACGGTAATGTTATACTTGACTACTGCTATTACGTTAAATAAACACGAAAAAAGATCCTCGATGCTTCGAGGATCTTTTTCACATAGCACGTCAGTTATCAAACCGTCCGAGGGACTCTTCATTTTTGTAATCGTTCAAGAGAGCTAAGACATCGTCCGCACCGCCGGTCAAGACGATTCTTGACGTCTTACCAACACCGTCAAAATGAAAATTCAGCTTAGCAAAGCTGCCACTGTTTATACGATAGCAAAAGTATTCCGCGACAGCTTTTCTGTTTTTATGTGGTGGGTCAAGGATAGTACACATCTCGCCGGAGGTCTTTTTTCCGTTGATGATAAAATCATACACCAGCGAATTCATTTTCGCCAGAATGCTTGGGCGCACTGCAGGATCACGGATGAATCGATCCACATCTTCAGGAGTAAAATGCCACATCCCATTGATCTTCTCCCCTCTTAACATTCCGGATGAAATATAGTTTCTTATCGTTCTGTCGGTCAATCCCGTAAACAGAACGAGGTGATTTATGAGATAATAGTTACCTGAGTTTTCCATAAGCAATTCCTTTCAAATATTCTTTGATCATATTATAGCTGATGGAGCATCGTATGTTCAATTTGAAATGACGCAGCTTTTTCATGTTAGATTCGCAGTATTCAAATTATCTTTTATATTCACGCAAAAAATACAGGACACACGTCCTGCATTTTTTCATTTAGGCTGTCTCTTCCATTTACGAGGTGCGTCGTTTTCCTTTTCTTCGCGGCGGATATCACGCAGGCGGGCGAAAAAGCTTCGCAGGAGTGACGAACATTCCTCCTCCATCACGCCTGACGTTACCTCAGGCTTATGATTCACGGAAAATGAATTTAAGTTAAGCACGCTTTCGTATGCACCAGCCTTAGGATCTTTTGCACCGTACACTACCCTGCTGATTCGTGAATTCATTATAGCACCGGCGCACATTGGACACGGCTCAAGAGTCACGTAGAGCGTGCATCCGAAAAGGCGCCAACCTCCGCGACGTTCGCAAGCGCGGTCGATAGCCGTTAACTCCGCATGGCGGAGTGCGTTTTTTTCAGATTCTCTGCCATTACCGGCACGTGCTATTATCTCCCCGTCGTACACGATAACGCATCCGATGGGCACCTCACCGAAGAGAGCGGCATGCTCCGCCTCTGCAATGGCTTCTTTCATATATATACGATCGTTATTTATGCTGTTTTCCATTATAAACGCTCCCGAAGGAATTTGACTTACCGATTGATTATATCACATTTCGCGAGGCTTTACAATACAAGGGCAAATCCCTTCTTTTTCTGCGACAACGAAAATATTAATATTTTTCTTTGGATTCCTCTTGACAATCGTTTGATTGTGTGATATAATTTTATCATAGTCAAAAGCTCAATATTAAAGAAAGGATTTAACATGAACCGTATGGACTTTTTTGACAAAACCAAAACACCGAAGAAGCTCAGCAAATATAAAGGTCTCATCATCTGGGCAGTTATCATCATTGTTTGCATTGCCGCCGCAAGCACTTGCTGGTACACCGTAGATGAGCAGGAACGCGCCGTCGTCACCACCTTCGGCAGAGTTACCGACACGACCGACGCAGGTATTCACTTCAAGCTCCCCTTCGGTATACAGCAGGTTGAACTCGTTGAGGTAAACGTGTATCAGAAGATTGAGATCGGTTACACAACCAATCCCACCGTCTCCGAAGACGGCACCGCTCCCGAAAGCGTCGTTGTGAAGGAAGATGAAAGCAAGATGATCACCGGTGACTATAACATCGTCAATGTTGATTTCTTCGTGCAGTATAAGATCTCCGACCCTGTCAAGTACCTTTACAACTCCGCCACACCCGATCTTATACTCAAAAATCTCGTTCAGAGCCAGATACGCAGCGTGGTGGGTTCCACCGACGTTGACAGCGTACTCACCGACGGTAAGACGGAGATCCAAATAGAGGTGAAGGATCTTATCACCGATATCCTTGCAGAATACGACATCGGTCTGGTTTTGGTTGACGTTTCCATTCAGGACAGCGAACCTCCCACAGAAACGGTAACCGCCGCATTTAAGGCAGTTGAAACGGCAAAACAGTCGGCAGAAAAGGTCATCAACGAAGCTGAGGCATATCAGAATGCACAGATACCTGCCGCAAACGCAACCGCAAACGCGCTCTTACAGAACGCTGAATACTTAAAGCAGAACCGTATCAACGAAGCGAAGGAAGCGGTGGCAATGTTTGAGGCTATGTACACCGAATACGCAAACAACCCCGACATCACACGCACACGCATGTATTACGAAATGATCTCCGAAGTGCTTCCCGGCGTGAAAGTGTTTATCAACACTGCCACAGACGGCTCCAACGTTGAGATGCTCCTTCCGCTCGACGATCTTGTGTCGAGTGGCGTATCCAAGTAATTGGGGTTAATCTAAGAAAGGAAATAACGAACATGGCAAAAACAAAAGCTAAATCGATAGTGCTTGGAGTTCTTATTTTCGTTGCGCTCGCACTCATCGTCGTTTTATTTAACTCTTTTTACACCGTTGCTGAGAACGAATACGCCTGCGTGTTCCGTTTCTCCAAGATCGAGATCATCACAAACGAAGCGGGACTTCATTTCAAGGTTCCCTTCATAGACGAAGTCCGCACCTTCCCTGATACCGTTATGCTCTACGACATCCCCGCGTCTGAGGTACTCACCTCCGACCAGAAGAGTATGACAGTTGACAGCTATCTCACCTGGAAAATCACCGATCCGCGTCTTTTCTATCAGACCGTAGGCACCATCAGCGAGGCTGAGACCCGTCTTGACGCTCTTACATATAACGCTCTCAAGACCCTCATGGGTACTCTTGCTCAGGACGACATCATAAATCAGGAAGATGCAAGTGAGCGTAATGACATTTACGCAGGAATCACCACCGAGGTCTCCACCAACGCAAGATCCTACGGTATCGAAGTCATTGACGTTAAGATCAAGCGATTTGACCTTCCCGAAGCAAACGAGCAGGCTGTTTACGACCGTATGATCTCCGACAGAGAGAGGATCGCCGCTGAATACACTGCAAACGGTGAATATGAAGCGTCCCTTATCCGCAATGAGGTCGATAAGCAGGTGAACATAATCATCTCTGATGCAACGGCTGAGGCAGCCCGCATCGAAGCTGAGGGCGAGGCTGAATACATGCGTCTTCTCGCAGAGGCGTATAACACTGATGACAAGAAGGAATTCTACGAATTCACCCGTGCGCTTGAAGCTCTTAAGGCTTCACTTACCGGAGACGAAAAAACCATCATTCTCGGCGCCGATTCCGCACTCGGTCAAATACTCGCAGGCAATCACATCAGCGAGTCTGCCGAATAATTCCCCGATGGAAATGTAGGATAATATAACAAAACGTAATAATCGGCACCGACAAATGTCGGTGCCGATGCTTTTACATCGGAAAATAATTTTCGTATGAGGTAATATTTCAATATTCGCTTCGGCACGACCTGCCTTTATCAGTGGCGCGATGGAAATAACGGAAAAACGACATTTCCTTTTGGGGCATACCATTTATCCGCTATACTGTCGCCTCTGCGACTCTTCCCTTTCGACCCGCGATTTAGCTCACGGGCAGTAAAATGGTGACGTAAACAAAAAAGCCACCAAACAAGGGAGGAGTTTAATTTGAACTATCATAATAAACTTTCCGAAAGGATAATTAAGATCTCGGAAAAATACAAGCTTGCCGTCGTTGCCACTGCCAACGGCGTCGCTGACGACGTCGCTGACGCTTTCAATCGTGGTAAAGAGAAAAATCTGTGCGCCGGTATATACGGCGCTGTCTCAGTGATGGTTGAACGGAGTGTGCCATTCTTATATTTTCTTGGAGCTATGATCTTATCGGGGGCAAACGTTGCTCTCGGAATATATCCGATGGGAGCTGCATTTCTCTCAGCCGTAGGGCATCATCTGCCGTGGGCATTTGCAGGAACGCTTCTTTGCGCCTTAATTTCCTCGAAAACTCTGTTTTTGGACGTTTCCGTATACGTACTTATATTTACGCTGCGACGGCTACTGGCGGTGTTTTCCGAGTCTGAGAAACGCATTTTCGATTTTGAAGACAGTTTGCGGATCAAGATGGCTGTGTCGGTGGTGGGATCCGCTGCTCTCGGCGCATTCAGAGCCATAAGCGACGGATTCACGCTTACCGCTCTTGCCGCCTTCCTTTTATACGTTTCTCTCACGCCAACACTGACGTTTCTTTACTCCGCCGTGGCGTCAAAGGGACGCGACAGCGCCACCGTTATCTACCGCGAAGCGGGTACGGCTGCGTTGGCGGTGTCGCTTATATTGTCGGTGCGAAGCATTTCGCTCCTATCCTGCAATCTTGCCATCGTTGCGTCAACCGTACTTACCGTCACCGTAACGCGCAAGTATGGTATGCTCAAGGGAGTGCTCTTCGGACTTTTCGCCGGTCTTTCGGTGACAGCTAATCTGATGCCCGTCTTTTCTATCGCCGCTGTAGTTTCCGGAATTCTATTTTCATCATCATCCATACTCGCTGTCAGCGCAGCAACGCTTGCTGCTGTGTCATGGGCGGTTTATGCCGGAGGATATATGACTGTAGTTGACACCGCGCCCTCCGTCTTTGCAGGATGCGCCATTCTGATATTTCTATTACGCGCAGATGCGTTCTTGCCTACAGTAAAAGAAAATGACTTCTCAGACCAGCCGAGCGGCGCCGCGATCCTTTCAGAAAAACTTCGCTACACCGAAACTACAGAGCGGATCACAGCTAAAAGAGACGCTTTTACAAGCCTTTCCGATATGCTCTTCCGCCTTTCGGACCGGGTACGCCGTCCCAGCTTTTATGACGTGAAGGACGCCGCCTCACAAACCAGATCGGAAATATGCTGCGAATGCGAGATAAGGGACTCCTGCACAAAAAAATATTCTGATGCTTGGGGCAAGCTGGTATCCCGTCTCTACGAAAGCGGAACTCTTTTGGAAAAAGATCTTACGGAAGCGGGATTAGACAGTTGTATTTATCCCGAAGAACTGACCGAAAGCATAAACGAAAATTACGCTGAAACGTTACGCGAGCTTATCGACACAGACAAGACCGAGATCATGGCATACGACTACAGCGCCATTTCATCGATACTCACCGACATTCTGCGCGAGCGCGACAGCGAATACGAGATAAACAACACCCTTTCCCGAAGCTTTGCCCAAAAGCTTCGGGATGAGAAGATAAAGGCGGAACGTGTCTGCGTTTTCGGCGACAGACGAAAGACCGTTTACGTTTCAGGATTAAGACTTTCGGGACTTCATGTTGGTGAGGATGATCTGCGCCGCATTGCGACAGAGGTGTGCAGCGGCGAATTTACCTCTCCCGAATTTGAGATAAAAGGCAGTGAGATCAATGCGACTCTTCGCTCCACTGAGGCTTATTCACTCCGTTTCGAAAAAAGGCAGTTGACTAAGGATGAAAGCTCCGCCAGCGGCGATTCAGCGCTCGCCTTCCCCTGTCGCGACAACAGATACTGCGTTTTTCTCAGCGACGGCATGGGAAGCGGCCGCGAGGCGGCTCTAACGTCGGGGATGTGCGCGCTTTTCACCGAAAAAATGCTATCCTCGGGCAACTCCCCCTCCGTCACCCTCAAAATGCTCAATTCAATGATACGAGCGCGAGGCATCGAGTGTTCCTCCACCGTTGACCTTCTCGATTTCGATCTTCTGACAGGACAAGCCGATTTCATAAAGAGTGGCGCCGCCCCGTCATTCATCGTGCGCGGACACGACGTTTATAAGGTCGATTCTCAAACGATCCCGCTTGGAATCGTGCGCTCTCTCGATGCGGAAAGAACGAAAGTCAAAACGGAGACGGGCGATATTATCGTTATGATATCAGACGGCATTGCAGACGATGATTCCGAACCCGCGTGGCTCTATTCACTGCTCTCCGACGTTACCGATCGCCGTTCCTCCGATATAGCGGATCTGATAATCAGGGAAGCAGAGCGCCGGATGCAAAAAAAAGACGATGCCACCGTATGCGTGATACGGGTGGCATCGCCAAACAAAAACACAAGTTCTATTTGAAGAATTTTACAATTCCCTTCTTTTTCAGGTCTACGAGGATCGCCATCGTGATTGGGATGCCGAAAAGTCCGATAACTCCGAAAAGAACGGTACCAATGAACATTGAGATCAAAGTAACGAGGGGGTGGAGTCCTACGCGGTCGCCAACGATCTTAGGCTCGATTATCTGACGGACAATAAATATAACAACGTAGGTGATGAGAAGCCCCACCATCATACCGTAGTTGCCGCGAATGAGTTCAATGATCATCCAGGGAATAAGCACAGTGCCCGTTCCGACGACCGGCAGAATATCGAATATAGCTATCATAAGAGCAACCATCAGGAAATTTTCAACGCGCATGATAAGCATCGCTATAGAAAGCTCAACGAAGGTGATGCCAAGAATAATGGCGTAGGACTTTATAAAGCCACCTAGTATGTCACGTATAGCAGACTTAACAGCTTCAAGCTTTTCATAGTGCGCTTCGTTAAGCTGGCGCTTAAAAAAACAGTGTACGCTGTCGTAATCAAGGGTGAAATAGAAAGTTGCAACGATACAGAAGATGATGCCGATAAGGAACGTTGGCAAAGAGGATGCAACGCTCGACACCAGGGAAACGATAGCTCCGGAAAGAGTGGAAACGAGGCTTCCCACGTAGGAGAAAAGATTTTCAAAAAGGGTTTCTATAGCCGAGGCAAGAGTTGGATCAAAATCCTCAGGAAAATCAATGGCTCCGTCAAGCGCCATCGAAAGGAGCGGCTGGATCGTGTTCGTGTAGAGTCCTGGGAGCTTCGAAAACTGCGTTCTGACGTATTCGAAAAATCCGGCGCCAATAGCGAATATCAGCACCCCAACCGTGCAATAAAACACGATAACGGTGAATATAACGGCAAATTTACTTTTGAACTTGAGCTTTTTTTCAAAAAATAACGCTACGGGATGAAGCACTACCGCTACTGCATAGGCGATAAAAAAGGGCATCAGAAAGTTTATTGCGTATTTAAAAAGGACGTATACAAGCACAAGGATGATCGAGACAAAGACAACATCTATTATAAATTTACGCTTACCTTCAGTGTTCATATTTATCTCCAAAATAATTCATCATTTCAATATATATTATATTTAATTAAAGTCTAAGTGTCAACAGTTTGGTTTCATTGTTGACAAATTCTACACATTTTAATTCGCTTTTCTTAATGAATCTTTCCAATAATCGCACTATATAATGAAAAAAGCCGAACAATTTTGTTCGGCTTTTGATATTTATTCCCCGTCGGGGACGCTGATCACAGACAAGGATCCTGCGTAGATTCCCCAGAAATAGTCGGCAACATAATTGCCGAATGCTTCGTAGGGCACTTTAATTGTGGGTTTTGTGTTTATGCCAGACAAAAGCTCGGCGCCAATAGACACGGAATTACAATCGGAATTATAAAGGTATATCTCCTTGATAGAGTCGCATCCAGAAAGGAATCCGTCGTATATCTGAACGATATTTCCGTTGATAACGAGGGTCTTAAGAGAATCCGCGTCAGCGAACGCTCCCTCTCCGATAGCGAGGATCGCTTTGCCGTCGTGGGATTGGGGGATAACGATGATCTCTTCTGCATTAAGTGCATTCGTGACGCCCGTTATAATAAGACCCTTTCCGAAATCTTCATAGGTGAAAGTATCAGATGCGGTGTCGGTAAAGTCGAGGTTTTCTCCATTTTCGATATCGGGAGTTTCCGGCACCTCCGGAATATCAGGATACACGATCTCTACCGCTTCGGTATTTCCGAGCGCACGGCGGATATCCTCCACAAGCTGAAGCGTTCTTATGGGAACGCCCGCATCGTTCAGATGGAAATTGCTGTCGTAGAAATAACCGCTGTCGAGAACGTAATCATTTACGCTTGAAATGATCTCACATTCAAGATTTTCATAAAGGAACTGATAGAACGCCTTGACAGCTTCCTCATCGGTAGTGATAATGGCATCGGCATTCATTGGCGGAAAACTGAAATAGACCTCTGCTCCGCGGCGGCGAGCCATCCTGACGTAGTCGTTGAGATATTCAATAAAAGCATCGTCGAACACGTCTCCCGAAAGCTCTATCATCTTATTTGGGTCATAGCCGAGGGTCATTTGATTGTACGGACGTTCGTACACGATATCGCCGTATTCGTTGAACGCCGCTTTCGTGTAAACACCTGATACCGAGAGTCCGTCTCCCCGTGCATACTCAAGCTTTTTCGCGAGATAGTTCCAAAATCCGCCTGCCATATCGCCGATATTATCGAATCCTATATGAAAAAGAAGCGAATAATCACTGTCTGCAGCCTGCCACATAGACTCAGCGTTATAGTAGAGAGACAAGGTCTGCGCGTCGATCTCCGGGCAGATTACGATAATGTCGCCGCGTCCGACAGCTGACCTTGAAAGGTCCAGCATCACCTTCGTGCCAAGGGTTGCGTAAAGGCCGAAATTCACAACGGGACGGTCTAAATATTCCTCCATGGTCTTCGAATCAAGGCCAAAGGCAAGACTACTCCCTCCGATGAGGATCACTTTTTCTCCCTCTACGGAATTGAGTCTGTCAAACTTGGCGGAAAGCTCACCGAGGAATGTCTCCCCGTATTGAGACGGCGTTGCGAGGCACAGCGTCAGAAGGGTAAGGATGGGGATCAAAACAACGAGAGCTATTGCTATAAATGATATTTTAAGCTGTTTCATTCGTTGCCTCCCCCTTTAGAACTGGAAATATATAAACGTACTTTCGCCGTCGCCTGCTGCAATGAGGAGCGCGGCTATTATCACCATCCACACGATCTCTGCATAACGGATAGACGCGGTGAGGGTGTTGCCTTCTGCATCCGCCCGATAAAGCTCACGGGACGGCTTTTTATCAAAGACGGAAAGCATATACACCGAAATGATGATAGCGATCGCCATCGTGCCGCTGAGTCCCATAAAGCTGAACGTATTCTTTATGTAGTCGGCACCTGCTCCCCAATCGGTGAAGAGCTTAGTTATGATAACGCTGATATCCGCAATGCTGTTTGCGCGGAAGAATATCCACGCAAAGCATACGAGAACGAAGGTGACTGCCTTTTTCATCAGGTGGAAGCCGAAAGATTCGGTGCTGATACCGAGCTTTTCATAAAGCTTTGCCTTCGGCTTCTTGGTAAGCTCGCCAATGATCTGATATACGCCGTGGAGCGCCCCCCAGATAACGAACGTCCATGCAGCGCCATGCCAAAGGCCCGACACCATGAAAACGATAAACACGTTTAAGTGCTTGCGCCACTTTCCGCGACGATTACCGCCGAGTGGAATATAGAGATAATCGCGGAACCAAGTGGAAAGGGAGATGTGCCAACGTCCCCAAAACTCCTTGATCGATTCCGACGTATACGGACGGTTGAAGTTTTGCATCAAGCGGATGCCCATCATACGGGCACACCCGATGGCGATATCGGTGTATCCTGAAAAATCGCAGTATATCTGTACCGCGAAAAGAACCGTGGCGATAACAACACCGAGTCCCGATGCGTTTTCAACGTTATTATAAACGGAGTTGACGTAAACGGCAACGATATCGGCAACGACGAGCTTTTTGAAAAAGCCGACGATCATTATGCCAAAGCCCGTTACAAAGTTGTCGCGGTCATACTTATTTTCCGCTTTGAGCTGAGGGAGAAGATTGTCAGGGCGCTCAATGGGACCTGCAACAAGCTGAGGGAAGAAGGTCACGAAAAGCGCGTAATATCCGAAGTGGGGCTCCGCCTTGATGTCGCCTCTGTATACGTCGATAACGTAGGAAAGGGTCTGGAAGGTATAAAAGGAGATGCCCACGGGAAGGATAAGATCCAGCGTCAGATCAAATTCGCCGCCTCCGAAAAGAGACACGACACCCGTTACGGAATTTGCAAGAAAATTATAGTATTTGAAGAACACCAAAACGCCCAAAGACGTTAAAAGCGTCAGCATCAAAAGAAGCTTTTTCTTAGCTTTGCTGTCCGTTTTTTCAATGGCTATTGCCGAAAGATAGGAAACGACGGTGGTGAACATTATCAGGACGATGAGCTTTGCGTCCCAATACATATAGAAGTACAGGCTTGCCGCCAAAAGCATCATCCAGCGGAAGCGAAGAGGGAGCACGTAGTACAGAAGGACTACGATAGGCAGAAAGATCAAAAATTCAACCGAATTGAATACCACAGGTTACTCCTCCTTTGCCTTTTCTTCGTTTATTTTGTTTTTCGGTGGCTTTCCGTAATAATACACGGAAACCGACACGGCGCCGTAAATTACGACCGCAAGGAAAAGCTCCTCAATATCGGCACCGCGGAACAGCAAAAACAGAACAGTCAGAAATTCAACGACTGCTGCCGCCACGGAAAATATATAATTCTTCCCTGCTCTTGTGGAAAGATAAATGAGAACGGCAACGACAGCCACGGCTGCGGCAAATAGAAAGACGTTATCCAGGATCACCACGGTTGACACCTCTTTTTCATAATTTGATCTTCCCCGACAGCTTTCAGTGAAGCATTCTGCCGGCAAGAGTGTTGACTTGCTTGATCAGCGAGCCGTATTTGAAAAGATACGAGACCTCTCGGTCGTATTCGTCGCTTACTGCGCCGCCAAGCTCGGGAAACGGACCTTCGTAGATCTTATAAACGCTCAGATTGCCCACGAGCTCGTCGATGCTGTAAAAGGCTTGCTCGTTGAAGTCGAGTCCCACCGATCTGAGCACGGTGAGTATGAATTCAACGCAAGTATAGGCATCACGAATGAATATTCGCTTTTTTATGGGCACACAAATGGCGGAAAACAGATTATAAACGTATCTTTCGCTGTCTTTTTCCATCTTTGAAAGGCGGTCGATAAGCTCTTCTCTCGCCTCCCTTGTAACGGGAACGGCGCATATCATCACATTTGACGTTTTCCCTTTAATTTTGAATCGGGAAGCACTTTCTCTGACGAATCCTCCGCAGAAGGGCGCTTCGCGATATCTTCGCGCAAAGGAATAAAGCAGCGACAAGTCCTCAACGGGCGAGACGGATACGTGGTTGTAACGTCCTCCCGTAATAAGCCTGATGAAGCGTCCCATTTTATACGGTGTTTTCGAGAAAACGATATATATATGCTCATCCTTGGATTCCTTGAGCATTGCGGACGGCAATGCAGCTCGGCACCCTTTATTGCCCGTTACCTTAAGCATAGGGGCGTCTCCTTTCTAAAGCTTATCAGAGTATACCGAAAAGGATAAGACCTACCGTATTTGTGGCAAGATTCGAAAATGCATGCACGATGTACGAGGGGAAAATATCCCCCGTTTTTTCGTCCACATAATTGAATATGATACCTCCCGCGAAAAGTCCAAGCATCAGAAGTGCAAAAAGCAACGGTCTGAACCACCCCGACATTATCGCAACATGATAGATGGCAAAGGATATGGCTGAAAAAGCGTACGCCACGCCGCGGGGGACAAATTTACTGAGAATGAGAAATGCAAATCCGCGGAAGAAGAATTCCTCAAGAAAAGAATTGAAAAAGGAAATATAAAGGGCAACGTAAACGTAATTATCCTTCGCTATTCCCTCGTCCGAGATAAGTGACTCTGTTACGGCGGAGAAATCAAACACTCCGCGAAGAAGTAAATACGCAGTGAGAATTAATGTGTATACAGCAACACCGACACAGATGGAGATGAGAAGTCCGCGTTTACGGGGATGCAGTATATAGCGGAGGTTGATTCCCGAAGCTGCCGAAACAACAATCGGAAGCACACCGAATATCACAAGCTTAATGAGCGACTTTATCGGATATGACGGTGACAAAACACCGTCAACCACCGACATTGCCACACATCCGAAAAGTACCGTCAGAACTACTGCGATGGCGCGTTTTTTCGACACGTTCATCATTCGCTTTCCGCCGGAACGCTCACACTTCTATTTCCATGGAGATCTTGCGGGGCGCCATGGGATAAGTGACGATATCAAAGCAGAGAAGCTCCGGCTCACCGTGCTTGTGAGCGTGGAAGGAAACGGCGTCCCTGCCGTCCTTCAGCTTGAAGCAGCCGTTGTGCCCCGCAATGGGAAGATCGGTGCCGAGACCGGAAAGCACCGGCTCGCTGCTGAATTTATCGAATTCGCGATCGAGGGAATCTGATGTATACCATCCCATTTCATAGCCTCTTCCGATGCCGGAATACCAAAGGTAATAGACACCATTGCGTTTCACCATAAAGGAGCCTTCTATGAACTCGCCGTGATCCCATTCCCCCTCCTTGCCGGGGCGGGCGATGACACGCGGCTCCGTGACGGCTCTGCCCGTTTTCAGATCGAGCTCGAATATGTATAGCTCTCCCCAACTGGAGGTTGCGTACACCTTGCCGTCGTCATCGGCGAAAAGGCTTATATCGTTCATATTACGGTCGCACACGGGGTGCGGAAAAAGCTTATACGGTCCGCGGATATCGTCGGCAACGGCAAGATAGGAGTGAAGGTCAACGCCTGCATCGTCGTCCTTACCGTTTACGGTACAGTAAAATTTACCGCCGTGAACGAAAAGCTCAGGCGCCCAGAAGCGGTTTTTGCAGTGGCATCCCTCGGGAATGCTTTCCGCGGAAATAATGGTACTTTCAAACGTCCAATTCACAAGATCGGAAGATGACCACAGCTTAACGCCGGGCGTATACCCCGACCAAAATGCCGGTGAGGTGGCAACGAGATAATAGCTGCCGTCGTAGTCTATAACGGCAGGGTCGCGAAGATTACCGGGGACTTCGTTTCTGTTTGGATTTTTGATGATCATACGGGCACCTCTCATACATTTTGAATGAATTGCGGATCGTACTGCACTCTTGTTTTGATTATATTATATATAAACTGCGATGTCAAGCGATTGAAGTTTCTTAAATATTATTTATACTCAAGCGTTGAATGTGTGAAATAATACATCCTTTTATGTATAGATATAGTGATACTCATATACTATCTTTCGTGTGTAATAAAAAAGCGAATTGAAATAATACAACGAGGAAAAAGCACTTGCTCACGCAAGTGCTTTTTATATTTACACGCAGTCTGGAGATGGGAAATACACAGGCAACGGCAGCCACGATGCTGTGGCACGGGGCAGAAGCGCCCGATGAGGGGATACAAGTCCGTACAAAAATGCGATAGCTTCATTGTGCGAAAGCTCAAAAGGCGTGTCGGCACCGTCGCTGGAGGTAACTCCCCCGTCCGACACCTTGAGAGTAAAGCACTCATCGCCATTCACTCCGTGGATGAAAAGACCGATCTCGCCATCAGGTAGTGGGTTGATTTCATTTTGATATTTGAGATATGCTTCAGCAACTCGTTTATGATGCATCACCGATATCTGCTCGTTAGAGCGCAGAGTAATTCCGTCGTAAACCGGTGCGATCTCTCGGATAAGTTCCGTCTCCGTTTCGTGAAGGGTAATAATCAACTCGCTTTCTCCAATAACGGCGAAAAGCGCCTTGACTGCCGATGAAAAACTGCTTGTATCGCGAAGAACGATTTCTGTCACTCTGTCGCCGTCGCACACGGCGTAACCGACGAAGCTGCCGTTTTCCAAAAGGGCGTAAGAGTCCGCCTCCCAGGACGCCACGGTAACGGCAAAATCATCCCGAAGGAATCGGCATCGCTTGGTCTCATAAAGGCTTCTCGCCTCATCTGCGTATTTATTGATAGGTTCGGCTGTGATCTCGCGGGAAATATCCGCTTCCGGGACGTGACGTATGAAATCGGCTCTTACTCGGAAATTATACACTCTGCCGGCACATTCATAGCCGAAGTGACCATAGCGGTGTCGCCTGCCGCCAAGATCGGAAAGATCGGCGCCTGAAGCTTTGATCTCCTCAGTCGCTCTTTGCATAAGCTTCGTCATAACGCCAGTGCCTCTCATATCGGCTCTGCATGCAACATTACCGATGCCCACAGACACAAGTGTTTCATCCCCCACCTTTATCTCGCGGCGGAAAAGTCCCACGGCTCCCACAAGCTTGCTGTTGTGCTCAACGACGATATTATTTGGCTTCTCTTTCTTATAAAGCTTTGGCAGAAGGGATAAAAATCCCTCGGTACGCTCGTTGGGGAATCCGAAAACGGAATCGATCAGCCTTATAAGGTCGTCGAAATCCTCGGGGCGAGCGTATCTTATGTTAAATTTATCGCTCATTTCAAACTCCATTCCGCCGCCAGCGGCACAAATAAACAATTGAAATCCTCGGCACCGCACCCTGTGCGGCGGCGTGGGTTGGGTCCCGCGTCGCGAGGATTTGGGCGTGAAACAGTGCAGTTACGCATAAAGCAAATTAAACTTTCACGCTATTATACGTATACTTTTTCAACAGTTCCGCATTTGCGGGATCTTTCAGCGGCAAAAACGGCAAGGTGAGACGCTATGGAAACGTCGAGAGAGGGAGCGGAGGGAGACGTTTTCTCGCCTCTCACGGCGCGGACGAAGTCTCTCGCAAGCTCCACGTCACCGCCGCCGTGACCGCCCGTCATGCCTGACTTATCGCCGTCGATCTTAATGTCGATGACTTCCTCGTCGTAGAAGGTCTTGCATTCGGGGGACTGATTTATCAAACGCAGGCGGATGATGGAATCATCAAACACACCCTTGATCTCCCCCTTCGTTCCGATTATGTGAACGTTGCGCTCGGATTTAGCGGCGCCGCCGATCATATTGAGCGTGGCGGTGAGTCCGTTATCGAAATTCACAAGCACGCTCTGATGGTCAACGACGTTGTGTCCGCATCTGTAAACGCATTTTCCGTAGGGGTTGTCAGTTTTAAGGGACTCGATCTTATCTTCTATGGTTGGGTTTTGTCCTGAGAAGCAATCCCATACGTAGAATTTCCAGCGGTCGGGATGGTCTATGTAATGCTTTTTCGCCGAATAGGGGCAGCTTTCCTCGATCTCGCAGTCGCAAAGGCAGCGCGTACCTGCGCCCTCTGGTATCTTATCCTCCGTGAAGGAAAAATCACTTCCGAAGGATGCAACGGAAACCGGACGAGCCGCACCCGCAAACCACAGCATCAGATCCATATCGTGACAGCACTTTGCAAGAAGCATTCCCGCGCCGCACTCCTCCTCGTTTCTCCACTTTCCGCGAACGTAGGAAACGACGAGATGGTGATATGAAACGTGCTCAGTGAGCTGAATGTTTATAACGTCGCCGATCTTGCCGATAAGCTCGTTTACGCGGCGGTAAAAGGGCGCATAGCGAAGCACGTGGCAAACGTATACGGTGTTGCCGTATTCCTTTGCCGTTTCAAAGAGAAGCTCCGTTTCACTTTTACTGACAGCCAGGGGCTTTTCGAGTATCATATCGTAACCCAAGCGAAGGAGAGGAACCGCCGTTTCGATATGCTGACGGTCCATAGTACCGTTGATTATAACATCCGCTATCCTTCCCTTTCCGGCAAGCTCGCCGGCATCGTAAAACTGCATATCCTCGGGTATATCGAATCTTTTTGCTGCAATTCTTCTTTTCATAGGATGCGGATCGGCAACGCCGACGATACGCAGCATATCGGGCGATTCCTCGGCAAGGGATGCGTATATAAGTGAACGGTGACCGGCGCCAACGATAATGGCTGTCAGTGGACGATATTCGTTTTCATTCATATCTGACCTCATAATTTAACGAATGATTTCTTTAGTCTTGAAGAAATGTATTCTGCAAGGAGAATCTTGATAGCGTCAGGAATAACGAACGGTAAAACGGTGACGGCGAGCACTGTCCCGACGGTATCTTCCCCTCCGACATAGACGAAGGCATACCAAAGAGTACCTATAGCGTATTGGATCAATACCGCCGCCGTCATACGAGATATCCTCAGAGCGCGGCTCTTCGTCATCGCTTTTTCGGTCGCCCACATAAAGAACGACGACAAAAGATAACCGATAAGATAACCGCCCGTTACATCGAGGATCGCCGATATGCCTCCGCGAAATCCCGAAAACACGGGAAGTCCGAGGACACCAAGCATAAGATAAACAAACACCGACAACGTTCCTCTCCGACCGCCAAGAACGGACGAAGTCAGGAGAACGGCGAAATTCCCCAGCGTAACAGGAACGAAAAGCGGTACTGTGATATAGGACGAAACGGCGATCAATGAAGCAAACAGCGATATCAATACAATGTCTTTCGTTTTCATCTCGGCCCCGTTTCTTCTGCTTCCATCGGTATTATATAACAATGAGTTTATCATAAACCGAAGAAAGAATCAACCTTGCAGAAGGCTGAAGGACGGAAAAAATTTTGATGGTATTTATTAATAAGGGGCGTTTATAATCAAATTATACTTGTAAAAGAATTTTGTTCGTGATATCATAAAAAAGGTGTATCGGCGACTGCTGTATTTGTTAAATCGTCACAATTCAACACCGAGGTGTATACAATGAATTTACAGAAACCCGTTTATAAAAACACTGAATATACCGAAAAGATATATGCCGAATACGGTGCGATATCGCCCCTTTCACATCTTGGAAAGGCGTTCGCCGCCGATGCCGAAAAGGGTGACTATCGCCTTGACCGCATCCTTGCGCGCAAGGGAGCCGCAAACGGCGATCCGCTTCACGGCGGAAACGACGACGGCGATGCTCTTATGACACGCGGCCGTTCGTTTTATATGTTCACGCACGACGTATCCGTTATCGGATTCGGCGGAATAGCTTCATATTGTCAGCCGCTTGACAAGCCCGATCTGCTCACCGTTGACTTTTATAAAGGCGCGGAAAAGCTCGAGTTTGCTGAGGTTCCCGAAAAGAGACTTAACACCCCCTCATACTGGCACGGCGAATACGAATGCGGCGTTCTCCGAGTTACCGTTGATAAATTTATCACGGAAGAAAACTGCGCTGTGCTCCTCTATACCGTTAATAACGGCAGCGGCGCCGATGAGACACTCACCATTGCCACCGCTTCCCCTTATACCAAGGATCCGTGGGCTGCCTACCCCGAAAACAAGATCCGCGGTGAGCTTCGCGGCCGCTTCCGCGACAGAGACAATCTCACCACCATCACCCCCCGTCTTTCTGCTTCGGGTACTCCCCGACCCCACCGTCACCATAGCCGCGAGGGCGAGGAGCTTATGCCCTGGCAGAAGCACCCCACCCTTGTACGTCAGGCTGTGATCCCTGCCGGCGGCTCGCTTGAAGGTGACGCACTTATCGCATTCACCACTGAGGAGATCCCCGGCGCGGCGAAGGATTTCCTTCGCTTTGCGGCTCTTGCAGACGCTTCTCACGAAGAGGCTCTCCGTGTTCAGCGCCGTGAATATAACGAATACTGGCATAAATACATCCCCTACATAGACGTTCCCTCCGTTGGTATCAAGAAGGCTATCGACTATCACTTCTGGCTTCTCCGATTCAACGAGCTGAACGCAAACATTCCCGGTCACGATTATCAGTACCCCGTGACTATGGAGGGTGTTCTCGGATACAATAACGCCATCGTGCTCACTCAGTGCATGCATCTTCAGGACACGAAGTGGCAGCGCTATCCCCACCTCCCCTACGGTCAGCTTCTTTCCGTTGGCTCCTGCTCCGGCGGCAGTGCGTTTCTTGACAATCCCGGCAACCGCCGCAACTGGAACAACCACTACGGTCAGTATATCGCCACGGCAGGCCGCGAGGCATTCTACGTGCACGGCGGCGACAAAAAGTTCGCTCACAAGCTGGCGGAATGGTTTGAAGGCGACGCAAAGGGACAGCTCGACCATTACGGTCAGCACGAGGGTCCCTCCACCCCCAAGGCAAAGCTTATTTACTACCGCAGTAATTATATGACAGGCAACGATGCCGACACCTGCTCCATGCACTATCGCGGCGTTGGTCCCTACAAGGCGCACGCCGAAAACGCATACGTTTACGGCGCAGCCAAGTCGGCGGCAGAGCTTTACGCTCTCTCCGGTGACGAAGAAAAGGCTGCGGAAATGACTGTATTTGCGGAGGAGATACGCTCCGATATACTAAGCTATCTCTGGTGCGACAAATGCCGCTTCTTCGAGACCCGTTCCGCGTCTCCCACGGAGGATTTCGTCGTTCACAACACTGAAAAGCCCAATCTCGTTCCCCTCAAGGAGAATAACAACTACAACTACTTCTCCGAACGCGTTGTGCCCACGGACGAGGCTTCCCTCGAAAAATATGTTGACGCTTTCCGTCACCTTGCGGATCCCGAGGAGTTTCCCATCTTCCCCTACTACACCGCAAGCCAGCGCGACAACAAGATCGCACCCGGAAGCAACAACTTCTCCAACATCAACTTCACAGTACAGGCTCGCGCATATTCTGCTGCGATCCGCGAGTACGACAGATCCGGCAAATATGTGACCCCCGAAATGTTCGAAAATATGGTTGACTGGTGCGCTTGGAATATGTATCCTGATGGCGGCGACATAGAATACCCCAACAACAACGAATTTTTCAACGCAGACAGAGCCACCGATCCCAAGGGCAAAGGTGACTACTACCGTTCCTGGATCTATCACAATATTCTCGGCAACTATAACTACATTTTTATTGAAGAAATGGCAGGTCTGCGCCCCCGCGCCGACGGCAGGATTGAGCTTTCGCCCATCGACTTCGGATACTCTCACTTTGCCGCAGACAATATGCGCTATCACGGTCGCGACGTTTCCATTTTCTATAACACTGACGGTCACTACGAAGGTATCCCCGAAGGATATTCCCTTTTCGTTGACGGTAAACTTACTGTGAACACCGCCGCCCTCACCTCTTTAGTGTACGATCCCGAAACGGGTTCCGTTGATACTGACGGCACCGTGCTGTTCTCTGCCCCTGCAGGAGCTTTCCCCGAAGCGCTCGAATGCGATGCTGACGAAGAGACACGTCGCCTTTTAGGTCTTGCAGGTATTTCAGATACAGAAAACCTCGCTCTCGGTGCCGCAGTTACCGCAACTTTCACGCCTGACATGGCAAGAGCCGCTACGTGGGCAGAAAAGCACCGTGCAGACGGTCACGACGAGACATCAGTTGCTGTGAACGAATACGCGCCTACCACAGATGCTATTGTGGATGGCAAGTGCCACGTTATGCCGTTCTGGGGCAATATCGGATCGCCGAACAAGTTCGACACGCTGACACTTACCCTTCCGGAATGTCGCACTATCGACACACTGACGGCGTATTTCTACGACGACAGGCAGAAGGACGGCTACTCTTACCCTCGCCGCTATCTTATTGAATATCTTGAAAACGGTGAGTGGCTCCCCGTTACGACGCGCTCTCAGGAACCCAGATTCATGTGCGCAAACAAGAATGTCAGCCGATTCGACGCCGTTACCACCGATAGTATCCGCGTTCATGTTTACAATCGTCTCGGTCATTACACAGCAGTTACCGAGATCGAGCTTTCCTATGAAGGTACGCCTCGCCGTCCCGTTATCAACTATGCCCCCGAGGTATACGCCGGTTCATCTGACATAGGCGGACTCAAAGCAAGACTTTACGTTGACGTGCGCGACGACGGTATGCCCTTCGACTCAGATATGTCATATCGCTGGTCAGTCGACCACAGACCCGAAGGCGCATCCGTGGTGATCGACGATCCCGCCTGCCCCGACACAGTTATGACGGTATCGTCACCCGGTCGATATCACGTCACACTTCACACCACTGACGGCGAGATACGCCGCCACTGCAGTCACGCCATTTTCGTGAAGGATTCCGCAACTGCGCTCTACGACATTGCGCCGGGCGCAAACGTCTCCGTTGACTTCTGCTCTGACTGGGAAAACAAAGATGGCGTAAACAACGAAAGCTTTGAGCCTCGCTCATCTGCCGTTGGATCCGGCAAGGGATGGGGCACCTACGGCTCTCGCGGCCCCGACCATTTCCTGACTCTTACCTGGGATGATCCCGTTGCGATCTCATCTGAGGACATTTACTGGTACTGCGACAACGGAGGTATCAAGCTTCCCAAGTCCTTCTCTCTTACTTACACAGATGCTGACGGAAACGAAAACCCGCTTCCTCTCACCTGTGACCTTGACGGACTTTTGAACATTGATACCTACAACCGAATCACGCACAAGACCGTTATCGCGAAGGCGCTGACAGTACACTGCAGGAGTTTACGCTCATCAAGCGTAGGAATCTACCGCATAAAGGCTTATCTGCCCGAGATAAAGCGGATCGACGACGTGATAACCTCCGTTAAGTCCGGTGAAAAGCCCTATCTTCCCGACACTGTTTACGGCATCTCTGCCGAAGGCGACAGAATTCCGCTTTCCGTCACCTGGTTTACCGACAATCTCAATACCTCAGCCGATGGACTTTACACCGTTTCCGGTGTGACCTCTCCCCTCACTTATCAGGTGAAAGCATCCGTTTACGCAAGAGGCGATATGGATATGGCTGGCATCACCGAGGTGGATCCCGTTTTCGTCACTATGAGAGCGGGTGAAAAACCGCAGCTTCCCGCGTATGCCACCGTTCACCGTAACAATGGCTCCGCCGATAATCAATCCCATCTCATTGAGTGGAACGACAAAGCAAGGACTCTCCGCGACACTATTGGCACATATGACGTTGCAGATGCAGGTATAATTTCGGGCACAGACGTTCACGTTTCCCTAACAGTAAAAGTTGTCTGATTTTCTGACTCCTTCTGATTTACGCTCTTGAATTCAAGGCGGCTTTATGATAATATTTACCGGGAGCTGTTACACTCCCCCACACGTTTTTACGTCTTTTATTGGAGGTTTTATGGATTCTTTATTCTACACGCAAAACAGAAAAACTCTATACGATTCACTTCCCGAAGACACTCTGCTTCTGATTTTCGCAGGTGATCTTCTGCGCAAAACTGCCGACGAGGATTATCTCTTCTACACCGACACCAACTTCCTTTATCTCACCGGTATAGAGCAGCGCTCTTCCCTTCTTGCTGCTGAAAAAGTAAACGGAGAGGTTCGCGAGATCCTCTTTATGCTCCCTCCCGATCTTATGGCAGAGCGCTGGACCGGTGAACGCATCAAACCCGAAAAGGCGCATGAGCTCTCCGGTATTTCCGATATCAGATCGACGGACGAGATCGACGAATACATTACCTCCGTTGCCGCCAAAGTGCAGTGGCTTGCCTTCGACATTGACAATATGAAGGCAAACAACCCCACGCAGCTTTCTTTCCGGGCTCACGCACGTGAGCTTTGCTCCAGAGCGGGAATATACGACGTTCGTCCTCAGATCACCGCACAGCGCACGATCAAGCGCCCATGCGAGATCGAGGCAATGCGTCAGGCGGAGCTTCTCACCCGCGAAGGCATCCTTGCTATGATGCGTGCATCCAAGCCCGGCATGTACGAATATCAGTACAAGGCAGAGTGGGACTACGCTCTTCTTTCCCGCGGATGCAAGGAATCCGCATTCCCGCCCATCGTTTCCACCGGCAAAAGCAATTTCATCATCCACTACTATGATTATTCGCGTCAGGCGCAGGACGGCGACATGATCCTCAACGACGTTGGAGGCAAGTTTGACCACATGCACACAGACGTTTCCCGCGGATGGCCCTGCAACGGCAAATTCTCCGACCGTCAGCGCGCTCTTTACGAGTGTGCATACGAGACCTCCAATCACCTCTTTGAGGTGCTGAAACCCGGTCTTCCCATGCCGTACTGTGACGCCGAGGTTCACCGCTACTGTGCACAACTCCTTTGCGATATCGGTCTTCTTGACAAACCCGAAAACGAAAAGAAGTATATGTGGCATGGCGGCGCTCACCACGTTGGATTTGACACCCACGATATGGTAAACCTTAAGGCATACGACGGTCTTATGGCTCCCGGTATGGTATTCTGTGTTGACGTTGGCATTTACGTACCCGAATGGGGCATCGGCTTCCGTCTCGAGGACAACTGCCTTATCACCGAGGACGGATGCGAGAATCTCTCCGTCGTAACTCCTCGCGCCATTGAGGATATCGAAGCCATCATGGGCAAAAGATAATCATCACAGATAAAAAAAGATGGACTTTCACAGTCCATCTTTTTTATTTTTGCTTTTTTTCAAGAGCATCGACTAAAAGCCTTGCTTCTTTATCGGTTTCTTTAAGGTCTTCATCTCCCGTCCCATCGGTATCTTCAGCTTTTCCGAGAGAGGCGAGAATGAAAGTGCCCATAACGATAACGGCAGGCACGGCACCTAAGCCAAAGCTGCCGGAAATAGTGTAGCCCACAGCTTCAAAAATGCCGCCAACGATAAACGTCACCACGGGAGCGATCACGTATTTTTTCATATAACCTCCGAAATAATAAAAACTTAGTTCCCTTTTCGTTTCACGATCGTTGACGTTACCGTTACAGCGGAAACAAGGACGGCGCACTTGACCGCTGCCACAAACGCAACGGCACCGAGCATAACGTAGATCCACGAATTAGAAGACATATCAGATACGGCCCATGCATCGTAAATTACGTTGAATATATTCTTTGACAATGCCACGATCACAAAAAGAGACAGCGCGTATAAGCACCAAAGCACGACTCTGGCAGCGTGGCAAGGCTGCTTTTTGATGCCATATAGCGGCGTTTTCGCCGATTTTATTGCGAAAAACAGAAGTGATACGGCAGCGCCCACAGCTCCCGTGATCGCTGTAGGATCGTCCTCGAAAACGCCGTATCCAAACAAATAAAAACAAGTGAAATAAAAGTACAAAAATACCGAATAGGATAATAGTATATGCTTTTTTGAGGCAAGGATGATAACTCCGCCGGCGAAAAACGGCAGCGCAATGGTCGCCGATTCAAGATAAGTCAACCTGAAAGAAAGCATAATGAAGATCAGCGCCGACAAAAGCATCATCACCGCGCCGACAAGCTTCGGTACGATCGCGTTTAAGATCGGATTCACGATCTCCTTTACTTCAGTAATAACGTCATCGCCTCGCTTCGCTTCTAAACGCCCCGTCAGCTCGTCTAAAGTTACGTCGAATATATCGCAAAGTCTGAAAAGCTTGTCAAGCTCGGGCACGGACCCGCCCGTTTCCCATTTTGAAACAGACTGACGCGACACCCCTGCCAGCTCAGCGAGCGTCTCCTGCGACATATTCTTTCCCGTCCGCAGTTCATAAAGTTTTTCACCGATAGTCATAAAGTTCCTCCGTTACGGTTGATTTACAGTTTAATTGTACGGCAAATCAGCCGTTTTTGACCACCAAGTCGCCTTGGAAATCAGTCAACCGTCGGTTGCAACACTCAAAGACTCATAATATTCTCAAAAAAGCGTATCGGGGCGGTAAAAGCGCCCCGATATAAATGCGAAACTTATTTATAATATACTTCACCGATCATGAGGTCGCGCTTGAGACTCTGGATGGTGGTGCCTTCGCCGATGATAACACTTTCGATACCGAAGTTTTCGCAGAGGTCAACGACGTTTTCTGCAGTGAGGTCATAGGAGAATGCGGTGTGGTGAGCACCGCCGCAGATGAGCCAGCCTTCGGTGCCCGTTGCGAAGTCGGGAAGAGTCTTCCAGAGAGCAGATGCTACGGGGAGATTGGGCATGGGCTTATCCTGCTTGATGCACTCAACTTCGTTGATGATCATACGGAAGCGGTGTCCGAGGTCAACGAGGGAGCAAGCTACGCCGCGGCCTTCCTTAGCGGTAAACACAAGGCGGGCAGGATCTTCACGGTTACCCATGGAGAGCGGGCAAACGCGGATGTAGGGCTTACCGGATGCGATGGAGGGGCAGACCTCAAGCATGTGAGACTGGAGGATAGCTTCCTTACCGGGTTCAAGGTGATAGGTGTAGTCTTCCATGAAGGAAGTGCCGAGAGCGCCGGGCTTGCCTGCAGTCATAAGCTTGAAGAGACGAACGAAGCCCGCGGTCTTCCAGTCGCCTTCTGCGCCGAAGCCGTAGCCGTCAGCCATAAGTCTCTGCATTGCGAGACCGGGGAGCTGATTGAAGCCGGAGAGCATCTGGAAGCTGGTAACGATTGCGTGGTAGTTCTTTTCTTCAACGAAGCGGCGGAAACCGATCTCGATCTTAGCCTGCTCTGCAACGTGACGGCGGAATTCAGCAGCGTCACGGCCATCGGTAACGATGTCGTAGGTCTCGTAGTATTCGTCGGTGAGAGCGTTTACGTCGGAAGCGGAAACTGCGTTTACGTATTCAGCAACGTCGGTGATGTTGTAAGCGTCAACTTCCCAGCCGAATTTCTGTTCTGCTTCAACCTTGTCGCCTTCGGTAACGGCAACGTCACGCATATTGTCGCCAACGCGGAGGATGCGGAGGTAACGGGATTCGAGAACACCGATAGCGGTTCTCATCCAGTCTGCCATTCTTTCCTGAACGGTGGGGTTTGACCAGTGACCGGAAACTACCTTGCGCGGAACGTTCATTCTGGTGAGGATATGAGAGAATTCACGGTCGCCGTGTGCGGACTGGTTCTGGTTCATGAAATCCATATCGATAGTGTCGAAGGGGATGTCACGGTTGAACTGAGTGTGGAGGTGGAGGAGCGGCTTTCTGTATTCGTTGAAGCCACGGATCCACATCTTTGCGGGAGAGAAGGTATGCATCCAAACGATGCAGCCTGCTACGTCTGCGGAAGCGTTAGCTGCAGCGAGAGTTTCACGGATGGAAACGCTGTCGATGAGCGTGGGTTTCCAGATGATGGGGTACTGGAACTTGCCGGATGCATTGAGAGCTTCAACGATCTTCTGGGACTGATCAGCTACGATGCGAAGGCATTCGTCGCCGTAGAGGTCCTGCGATCCCGTAAGGAACCAAAATTCATAATTCTTTGTTTTAAGCATATTGCCTCCATTTTGCCGCTTTGCGGCTTAAATAAAATATTTATCAATTTGTAAATCGGTGTTTCCACCTTAACGAAACGATATTGATCCGTCGATCAGCTGCGGGTGCGTTTTTCTTCCATTTGACGTGCCACCATCATATCCTTGACCTTCATAAGTCTGGTCGTGTTGCCGCGTTCATTTTCATCAAGCTTCATCGAAATAGTTTTAATGGTTGCTTCAAGATCGGGGATCATAATGTTTTCAAGAGCATTTACGCGGCGGCGGGTCTTTTCGATCTCATCCGCCATTAATGCAGCTGACTTACTGAGCTCCGCAAGCTTCACCAGATCCTTAGTCATAGATGACAGCTCATCCACGGCGGCGTCAAGCTCACCCGATGTAAAAGCAAAACCATAGCTGCATCCGTCGGTGCGGCTGGCTTCGTTATATTCAAATCTCGGAACAATAACGCTCATAAGGTTGTCGTCGGTGACGGTGAGGCTCCCCTCGGATTTCGGCAGAAGCAGGGCTTCCGTCAGCATCTTCGGATTCATCGTTGCAGATGCGATGGCAAAGCTTCCCTTCACCGCTGCAAAGCGCACCTCAAGAGATGCACGCAGCTCCTTTTCCTCGCGGACAATATCGAGGAACTGCTTCATAAGCTCATCACGTTTATCCTTCAAAAGCTTATGTCCGCGGCGTGCTGTCGTCAATCTGACTTTGAGCTTTTTCAGCTCCATGCGCGTGGGATTCACATTTATCGCTGGCATTTAAATCTCCTTGCCGCCGAAGGCGGCGCAAATACATATCGTGATCCTCGGCATCGTACGTCGGTGCGGTAAAAGGTAAAAGAGCCGCTACCCGTTTTGCGAGGATCTGAAGCGTGAAGCAAGTGCATCCGGGCATAACACGGATATACTTTCACGCTATTTTTCCGTAATTTTATTCAGTCTTATCCCAATACTTATCAAGGATAGCGGGCTTGATTCGCTTCATCTCGCTTCTGGGAAGAATGTGGAGAAGCTTCCATCCGATATCGAGAGTCTCCTCGATGGTTCTGTCCTCGTAGAATCCCTGATTGATGTATTGCTGTTCGAACTCGTCGGCAAACTTTGCATAAAGACGCTCAATGGGGGTGAGTGCGGCTTCGCCAAGCACTACCATAAGCTCTTTCGCTTCCTTTCCTCTCGCGTAGGCGGAGAAAAGCTGATTCATCGTACCGGAATGGTCCTCACGGGTGCGTCCTGCGCCGATACCCTTATCCTTCAAACGGGAAAGAGACGGGAGAACGTCAACGGGAGGCAGATAACCCTTGCGGTATATATCACGGGAAAGAATGATCTGTCCCTCGGTGATATATCCTGTAAGGTCGGGAATGGGATGTGTTTTATCGTCTTCGGGCATCGTGAGGATCGGGATCATAGTGATACTACCGTTGCTTCCTTCGCGTCTGCCTGCACGCTCATACATAGTTGCAAGGTCGGTATAAAGGTAACCGGGGTATCCGCGACGGCCGGGGACCTCTTTACGTGCGGCGGAGACCTCGCGGAGCGCTTCAGCGTAGTTTGTGATGTCCGTCATGATAACGAGAACGTGCATATCGCAGTCGAATGCAAGATATTCAGCAGCCGTCAGCGCCATGCGGGGCGTAGATATACGCTCGATGGCAGGGTCGGATGCAAGATTAATGAAGAGCACCGTTCTGTCGATAGCACCCGTCTTCTTGAAGTCAGAAATGAAGAAGTCTGCTTCTTCGAAGGTAATACCTACGGCTGCAAAAACAACTGCGAATTTTTCATCGGTTCCGCGAACCTTAGCTTGTCTTGCGATCTGTGCGGCAAGGTTTGCGTGAGGCAGACCGGATCCGGAGAATATGGGCAGCTTCTGACCTCTGACGAGTGTATTAAGTCCGTCGATGGTGGAAACGCCCGTCTGTATGAATTCGGACGGATATTTTCTTGCGGCGGGGTTTATGGGAGTACCATTGATGTCGCGAACTGCTTCGGGAATGAGCTTTGCTTCGCCGTCGATGGGTTCGCCCATACCATTAAACACTCTGCCAAGCATTTCCTTGGAAACGGGAAGCTGCACTCCGTGGCCCGTGAAGCGGACCTTGGAATATTCAAGGTTAAGTCCTGCCGATGCTTCAAAAAGCTGAACGAGAACATCCGAGCCGTTTACTTCAAGAACGCGGCAGCGACGAGTTTCGCCGGAGGGGAGAATAATCTCTCCGAGCTCGTCGTATTTAACGCCGTCAACGTCACGGACGAGCATCAAAGGGCCGGCAACTTCTTCGATAGTTCTGTATTCTCTCTTCATATTGCCTCACCTCCGAGAGCTGAAAGCTCCTCGTCAATTTCACGTCTGATTTTTTCGAATTCGGTCTTATATTCGTTCGTGGGAACGGCTTTTGCGCGTCCGATGCGCTCGCGTACCGTGAGCGCCGCGATTTTATCGATGTCGGCGCCGCTCTCGATAGCGCGGCCTGCCGCATCGCGGAAATAAAGGATCAGGGAGAGAAGATCGTGCTGCTTTTCCGGCGGGCAGTAAGAATCATCCTCGGACATTGCATCCTGCTGCAAGAAGTCTTCTCGGATGGACTGTGCCACCTCAAGGGTAAGTCTGTCGGATGCGGAAAGAGCATCAACGCCGACAAGCTTAACAATCTCGTCGAGCTCCGCTTCGCTTGAAAGAATCCTCATCGCTTCGGTGATCTGAGTCATCCAATCGGATGCAACATTCTTTTCATACCAGGGAGCAAGCCTGTCTTTATAAAGGGAATAAGAATTGAGCCAGTTTATAGCCGGGAAGTGACGGCGGTATGCAAGAGAGGAGTCGAGTCCCCAGAAGACCTTAACAATACGCAAGGTCGCCTGAGATACGGGCTCGGAAATATCACCGCCGGGAGGAGAAACGGCACCGATAGCGGTGAGCGCGCCGATCCTTTCATCGCCGCCTATGCACTTTACCATACCCGAACGCTCGTAGAACTGAGCGAGACGGGACGTAAGATATGCGGGATATCCTTCCTCGCCGGGCATTTCTTCAAGGCGTCCGGACATTTCGCGAAGCGCCTCCGCCCAACGGGAGGTGGAATCGGCGATAACTGCAACGGAGCACCCCATATCGCGGAAATATTCAGCAATGGTGATTCCGGTATAAACGGACGCTTCACGTGCCGCAACGGGCATATCCGAGGTGTTTGCTATAAGAACGGTACGCTTCATAAGAGAAGATCCCGTTTTAGGGTCATTTATTTCAGGAAATTCCAAGAGAACGTCGGTCATTTCGTTTCCGCGTTCGCCGCAGCCGATGTAGATAACAAAATCTGCATCACTCCATTTTGCAAGCTGGTGCTGTACTACCGTCTTGCCGGATCCGAACGGACCGGGGATACAAGCAGTACCGCCCTTTGCAACGGGGAACATGGAATCAACGTTACGCTGACCGGTGATGAGAGGCTCGTTGGGAGGCAGCTTTTCCTTATAAGGACGCGCGCGTCTTACCGGCCATTTCTGCATCATCGTGATAGGCTCAAGCTTATCGTCTGCAACGCGGAGCTTACCGATAACGTCCGTAACGGTGTAATAACCCGAGAGCAGTTCGTCGATAACTCCTTCAGTGCCGGGAGGCGCCATGATCTTGTGCTTTACGACTTCGTTTTCGGCAACGATTCCGTAAACATCGCCGCCTACGATCTTATCGCCGCGCTTTGCTACGGCTTCAAAGTACCACTTCTTTTCGCGGTCAAGCGCGGGAATGTCGATTCCTCGCGTAATGTTCGGTCCAACGGAATTCTTAATAGCGACCAGCGGACGCTGGATTCCGTCGTAGATATTTTCCATAAGTCCGGGGCCGAGTTCAACCGAAAGCGGAGCGCCGGTGGAAACGACTCGGTCGCCTCTGCCGAGGCCTGCCGTTTCCTCGTACACCTGGATGGATGCGCGGTCACCGTGCATTTCGATGATCTCGCCGATAAGATTATTCTCACCAACGCGAACGACGTCGAACATATTAGCTTCGCGCATTCCCTCTGCGATAACGAGGGGGCCCGATACCTTGATTATCCTTCCTTCTGTCACTTTTATAACCATACCTTTCCACCGTCGGCGCAAAGCCGCGATGAAGATTCGTTTTTGTTATTTTCTCAATCGCGGAACAGTATATCGGCACCAACCGCCGTTTCAACGTGTTCCTTGATGATTTTCATTCCGTAATTCATGCCGCCACGTTCTGAAACGTCGGGAAAAACGGTGATAGCAGGAAGCTTGCGCTTACCGTACCGCTTTATATCCGCATCCAATGACTCGGCATAATCCTGAGTTATAAATATAATGGCGTAGTCGTCGCCCTCAGCCGAATCGCATTCGGCAACAAGGCGGTGGAGAATATTCCCTGCCTCCTCGGAACTTACCGCCTCGAACACTGAGTATCCGAGCGCGATGAAGCCCGAAACGGTGGCTCTGTCGCCGATAATTCCAATTTTATACATAGTATAGACGCATCCTTTCCCGGATAGAATCGGGGGGGAGACCCGCGCGCTTACCCGCGAGAATTATACGTGCATTTTTTGAATTGTATTCCGCTGCAACGAGATATGCATACGGCACCTCACAGCCGAAGGACACGCTCTTTGCCGCGTAAACGGCGGCGAGATAGCGGTTTTCGAGTTCGCGTTCAAGATCACCGAGCTTTTTGTCGGGCGAGATAACGTCTGCGAGCTCCGCTGAGAAGACAGACGTAACAGCACCTATCGCTTCCACGGGCGCGTCTTCCGTCGCTGCCGAAATGAGCTTAGCCTTTGGGATGGAGCCTCCCTCCGCAAGAGCTGTTGCGAGGATACCGTCAGCCGTTTTGCTTCCCATACGAGCGACGCGAAGCGCTGTCATTACGTTTGCAATGTCGATACGGATACGGATGGTGGCTTTGATGAAAGCACTGCCGGTCCTGTCCGCCTCGTCCATCATTGCTTCGAGGCAAGCGCGATCTATCGGCAGATCGATAGACTGGGGATCGCCGGTTTTCACGAAAGCGTCAGCGGCGTTTTTCGCAGCGTCAGCGATAGCCGACGGCAGTTCGGAAAAGTTGCCCGTTTCCGCCATCATGCCGTATGCGGATTCGGAAAGCGTACCGCATCCGAACATAAGTCCTTCGACGGGCGTGCCTTTTACACCGCACTTGATAGCCGTTTTGATATTGTTCGCATCGTAGGGATAGCGCATAAACGCGAACATATCGGGCACGCTGACGATATCATCAACGGTGCGGTATGCTTCGTTTACTATTTCATCGCATATTATCTCGTCGGCAACTCCGTGGTACGCTTCCTTCAGAAGAGTCAGAGCATCATCCGCACTCGGCGCATCTAGCATACGTGCGAGCAGGTCACGGCAGAGTCCCTTTTCCTCAACTGAGCGTATATAAGCAGTTGCGTAAAGATATTCGGTATCCTTCGATCTGCTTTTTTTGAAAAGGCTCGTTTTAATATTAGCAATACTGATCATAATTCAGGATAAAGTGTCTTATATACGATAGGATCGAGGTTTGAACGAAGCTCCTCTATAAGAAGAGAGAGCGCGCAATTTTCCTCGACGGAGCCGGATCTTACGATAACACCGCCATCGATCCTTGCAGCATCGTCCGCAAGACAAACACGGCGAAGAATATCGGAGCCAAGCTCTTTTTTGTAGTTGTTTTTAAGTGTAAAGACGCAATATTCACCGATCTCGGCGCGGTCGCGTTCATTGAACACAAGCTCAAAGGAGTCTGCACTCACAGCCTCACCGTACGCCGCTTCTTTGGAAGCGGCAGCGGAAACGTGGCTTTTGATCGCTTCAACGGCAAACGCCATAACGAGAGCTGCGTACTTTTCTCTTGGGAGAGCGTAGATGCGGTCAAGCGCTGACTTATACGCAAGGTCAACAGTACTGCTGCGTGCGCCGGAAACGATGTTTCTCTTCGTCATTGCAGCCTTGGACTTTGCTCTTGAAATGACAGCCTCCGCTTCGCGCTCGAGTTTTTCGGCGATCTCAGCTTCAGCCGCCGCCGTCAGCAGAGCGTATTCGTCACTTATACGTTTCGCCTCGGAATCAGCCGCTTCGAGTATTTTTTCACACTCGGCACGTGCTTCCTCTTCGATCTTGGCGATAATATTCTGAAGTCCGTTCATTTTATTACCAAATATTTCCTCGGTTCCTTTGACTTAAGCAAAGATGATCGGAATGAGCGAGATGAGGAGAGCGAAGATCGCATAGGTCTCAACGAGAGCTGCAGAGGTGATAGCCTTACCAACTTCACCGGGGCGCTTTGCGAGAAGGTTGATACCTGCAACGGCAACTCTTGCCTGCTTGATTGCAGAATAATAACCAACGATTGCGATGGGAAGGCAAGCCATAAGGAAATAGCCGCCTTCAGCAGTGGTGAGATTAGCGAGATCTCCGAGAACGCCGATCTTGAACATTACAAGGAATGCGGTAACGAGACCGTAGATACCCTGAGTGCCGGGAAGAGCCTGAAGCAGGAGCGCCTTACCGAACTTGGAGGGATCGTCTGCAAGAAGTCCTGCGGAGGCTTCAGATACCATACCAACGCCTTTTGCACTTCCGATACCGGGGAGGAATGCCGCAAGAGCAGCGCCGAGGAGAGCCAGATTGACTCCGTTGATGTTCATAAGAAATTCGCTGAATGTTCCGAATTGCATAGTTTTGATCTCCTTTATGATAATGGATTATTTAGATTTTTTCTTTGTAAACGTGATATTTAGCCATAGGCTCCAGCGGCACGAACGCCCGTCCGCCGTCTTCGTAGAATTTGCCGAAGAATTCGATATACTGCAGTCTGCTCGTGTGAACGAAAGAACCAAGCACGTTGATGGCGATGTTCAACGTGTGCCCTATAAGCACCGCCACAATGAAGATAAGGATTCCGCCGACAGAGAAGCCGCCCATCGTCCCGATGAGGTTAAACACGCTTGCGATCACCGCAGATGCGAGTCCCAACGACAGTATTCTCGAATATGAAAGAAGGTCGGAAACGTAATTTATCGTTTCGTAAAGGGCCATAAGTCCCTTTCCTATCTTCTTGAAGATACTCTGCTCCGCTCTTCCCTGAGTAAGGACCAGAATACCGTATCCGGCAATGACGAGGATAAGTCCCACCGTGGAAAGCACCGATTCCGTCACGATACCCACTATCGCAACACCTGCACCGAGAAACACAAGTATCCACGAGCCTGCATCGAATATTGCATCGAGCCATTTACCCGAACAGCAGAGAATATAAAACTTCACTGCAAGGGCGCCAACGAGATGCAAAGCACCGATAGCAAGTGAAACGACCAAAAACGACATAGGGTCGTTTACGGGGTTGAACCACAACGAAAGGTCTGCTTCTTCGGCGGCTCCAAACATATTGACCGCCATCTTTGTGGGAAGATCGCCGAAGTATCCGCCGAACACGATTCCCGTCACCATACAGGCAACGCCGCAATAAGCAAACATTTCAAGGAACTTTTTGAGCGATCCTCTCGGCTTCATAAGACGCAGACCGAGAAGACATCCCGCGAGAAGGATAAGTCCGTATCCCACATCCGCAAACATCAGGGCGAATATGATCAGATAGAAAACACCCATCACCATCGTAGGGTCGTACGTCCCGTATTTCGGCAAGGAATAAAGTCCGACAACCGGCTCGAAAGCCGATGCAAATCTGTTGTTTTTAAGAAGCACCGGAACGTCTTCGTCTTCAAGAGGCTCACGAAGCTCGTATGCAGCTCCCACAGCCGTCAGTTCCGTGGTAACGTCCGACTCCGCCGACACCGGCACCCAGCCCGTGAGTATAGCGGTGTAATCCGTCGTCACCATTCTCGATTTGGCTTCAATGAAGCTGAGCCGCGTGCGTTCCGTGTCGCTATAGTACTCAATCTCATCGATATACGCCGCAAGCTCGTCCGCCCGGCGATAAAGCTCAGCCGCTTTCTCATCGTATTCAATGATCTTATTCTCAAGCTTTTGCCCTGCCGCCTCAGCGGTGGCATTCAGCTTTAGCACAGGACTCTTTACGAATCCCGCCATAGAAAGCTCGCGCAAAAGTGCTCCGGATTCGCTCTTATGGACGACGCACGCCACGTATGTGACGCCGTCTATCACGGTCGAATACAGAAGCGACGCCGCAATCTCTTTTGTGTTTTCGATCTCATCGAAAACAGCATTCGCATCTGTTCCGGGAGCAAGACTTCCAAGGAAGACCTCAGTACCTGCCGTTCCTGCGAAAGAAAGCGGCAGATCGTATCCGCGCCAAGGGAGCAAAGCTTCAAGCTCCGTGGCAAGCGCCGCGCGTTCCGATTTCAGTTCCGTTATTTTTTCTTCGATACCGCAAGCAGTACGGACCAATTCCTCTGCACTCGCGATCCTCTCGGCATCACCATCCCCTCGGGATAGTTCCGGCTTGGGGGCAAACAGCTTCCCCTTCACAGTGCCTCGTCCCGACAAGAGCTCGTGAGCAGAATCGCAGAGAGCGAGACTGTTTCCGATCGCTTCTTCTTCCGACGCTGTATCGTTTCTCCCGAACTCCCCTTCAAACGACGGACTTACGTCAACGTCAACGCAGGAAAGCCAAACAAGTTTTTTTGCAAGCGCATCACAGCCGTCACGGTTAACGACCGCTGTGAGCCTTTTCATTTTACTTACCGACATTTTTCGCTAATTCTCCGATAATCAGCGCCACGGCATCATCCATATTTGCCATAGCGATTTCTGTTTCCTTTGCGGCTTCCGCTTCCGCTTCGGCGCGACTTTTCCCGAGTAAGGCGTCTGCCTGATCCGCTATCATCGAAAGCTTGTCCGCCATATCACTTTCAGCGCGCTGACGGGAAGCTTCATATTCGTTTTTCGCGGTGTCGGTTGCTTTTGCGACTCTATCCTTCGCTTCCGCCACCGCGTTTGATTTGTCTTTTTTGGCATTGGCTTCAACTTTTCTGATAGAATCAATTATCTCTTTGGACAACGCATCCACCTCCATAAAATCATACTTATATTTAGGGTATTATAAAACTCTATTACACTTCATATAGTATATCACACCACCTTACACAAATCAAGTATTTCCTAAGAGTTTATTCATCTTGTTCGGTTGCCGCGTGTGCCCCGCGCCACGGTAAAACAGTCTTTTTCCATAACGTAAAAAACGGTGATTTTCTTCACTTTCAAGGATCACCTCACGTCCCGACCGAATCGTTTCCGATATCTGCAGATAAGGCTTTTTCCCATCCGTGAAACGATACGAGACCTCAAAAGAAATAGGTTTTTTCAAGCTTTTTTCACTATACGCGATGTCGGCTGCGGACGCCACCACAGTCTCAAACACTGAGATCACCGTCGCTTTATGCTTCTCTGCAAAATTCAAAAACAATGCATGCTCATCAACCGTAACCGAAAGTCTCGCTGTTACTGCACCGCATCTGTTTTTATGAAAATATTTTTCACTCTCCACCGCTTTGCCTCCCTCGTGATCAGCTTCATTTATAATCGATTCACCTTGTAAATGGAATCGTTTTGTGATATACTCATGCTAACGGAAACGGCTCGTTCCTTATCTTATTTTACATAAGCAGGAGAGAAACTATGACAATACACGAAATGAAACTTCGCGACAAACCTTACGACGCCATTCGTGGCGGTAAAAAGACCGTTGAGATCCGCCTTTTCGACGAAAAACGCAAAAGCCTCAAGGAAGGCGAGCTTATTCTTTTCAAAAAGCTCCCCTATCTTCACGGGATGCTTTATCGTAAGATCTGCGCTATCAAACGCTTCGCCGATGTTAAGGATATCTACGCCGAATACGGTGCTGAAGCCGTAGGATGCAAGCTCGAGGATTCAGCAGATGTATTTGCCAACGCCATGAGCAAGTATTACGGCGAGGATGAGATCACAAGATACGGCTGGTGCGCCATTGAGCTTCTTCCCTTCGATTCGGCAGAACTGAACATTACCGTCACTCACGCTCGCCGCATAAACAGCCGCGACGTTGAGATATACTTTGACGGCGACTTCGAATTCGGTCACGCACCGAAGCTTGAGGAATTCACCGTTTCGCTGAACGGCTTCCCTCTCGAGCTTGAGCGCGGATACAGCCGCCACGGCACGGTTCACTTCTGCCGTATGACGACTTTCCGGCTGCGCGAACGGCTCCCCGAGGGCGAGGATTCACCCGTTATCACGGTTACCTACAAGGGCAAATCTGTTGACGCGCCCTTCGAGGACTACTATAAATATAAGCTCATAACGAAATCTGGCGTTACGGTCAAGGGCAGCGACAAGCTTATCCTTGGCGAAAAGACCATTGAGCGTGCAGGCGAGCTTGTTGACATTCAGCTTTCTGCCTCCCCCGAGATCGCAAAGCAGATGGTGGCTTCCGGCGCTTCCCTCTCCGTTTTCGGCAAGGGCGAGAACGCATATCACATCCCTGAGCATAGATCTGGTTATCACGTTGACTCCCTTTACGTTGAGGGCTTCGGCGGCATCGCCTGCAGCATCACGGAATCCAACGTATGGCATTGGCATCCCGAAAACGACTCCCGTCCCGATCCCGATTATACGACCCATTACCGCAATGAGAACATCCTCATTCACGAGTTCGGTCACGGCGTGAAGATCGCCGGCATCGACAGAATGGAGGACCGTTCGCTTTACACGGAATTCCAGATGCTCTACCGCCACGCAAAGTCTGCGGGTCTGTGGCCAAACACCTATGCCATCTCCAATTCCGACGAATATTTTGCAACACTTTCTGCTATTTGGTTCAACGTTATGAACGAGTGCCGCGCCGACGACGGCTGGGACGGCACCCGCGGCCCCATCAACACCCGCCGCGAGCTTTATAACTACGATATCGACGCATACAAGTTCTTCTCAAAGATCTATCCTCACCGCGACCTTGACGGTGCTTGGACTCCCGTGCCTGATTACTACAAGGTAACGGATCTCAAGGACGATCCTGAGGAAGACTACACGGGACGCAACTATACGCTGAATTATCCCGAGCAAATATCCACCGACGGCGCTCTCAAGCTTGGCGAAGCTTATAAGATCTCCCTGCCCCGCGAGGGTATGATAATCGACACGGGTGCATCAGACGGACACACCGGTATCTGGTACGATTATTCCGGTGACGGACACGACGAAAGCTCTATGACATTCTTCTTTGAGGAAGCAGCGCCTATGCTCGAGCGCAAGAACGAAATGGAGGACGAGTTTGAGTACGTTTATACCGTTCGCATCAAGAATATGCGCGACGGCTATCTCTACGCAGATGGCGACCGTATTTCCGCAGGCGCCGATAAAGAAAACGCTGCCGTATTCACTGTTTCCGTCGTTGGAACGCACCCCTTCGCAATGATCAAGGCGGGAGAAAAACGTCTCGTTATCGATGTTAAGCCCGGTGAGCGCCCCGAAATGGGCACACCGCTGACTCTCACCGACGACGAAAAACGCCGCGGCGGTATGTGGCGACTCGGTAACTTCGCAAATCTCAAAAAGCATATCGTGTTTATCCACGACGGCGAAGTAAACGGCGATCCTCGCGGTGCTATCGTATCCGAGGGTGACACGGTGACTCTCACCGCTGCCGAAACCAACGAAGAAGGCAAGCGCTTCTGCGGCTGGAGACTCTCCGTCGGCGAGCTCTCCGACGCGAAAGCTTCCACCGCCACATTTGAAATGCCCAAATCCGACACCGTCGCCTGGGCGCTCTACGAATGAGATATGTAAATAAAAAACAGTCGAGGCGACAGCCTCGACTGTTTTTCTGTCATTCAAGTTCAAGCAACGCTTTGAAATCCTCACGGTTTCGAAGGGGAGCGAACAATTCATTTGATGCACTCTGTTTGATGGAACTGACCATAGTCCAATCATGTTCCTTGCGGTCAGCTTTGTGATCTTCAACATATCCACAGAGTATCGGACAAGTATACGTCTCTACACCTTCTTCGCGCATTTTATCATATTCTTTCGCGTGATGCAGTGCAGTTAAAAGCGCCCTTTCAGCTTCATCAACATCCCCGTTTTCCATTGCAATTTTCGCTCGACTCTCATAGATCATACTCAAACTGATATTAAAATGCTGATAGTTTCCATCAGAAATAATTGCTTTAATCATCGTTTCTTCCGCGTCCATCGCTTCAATCTCAGCATCACTATCACTCAACGCACCCACCAACATCTGCATCGCTTTTTTTATTCTTTTCTTGATAAGTTGGTCTCTTTCTTCTCCCTGCAAACAGTATACAAGCAACACATCGCGGTAAAATTCGGGTGCTTCAGGATACATTTCAGCATATTTTTTCGCCTCATCAGGTTTATGCAAAGCAACATAAATGTACACAAGACCTGCTATTGCATGATTGCGAAGATCTGTATCCATACAGTTTTCCAGAACTATTTCATAATGCTTAACGGCATTTGAAAGCAATTCTTTTTCAGTATCAGTTCCTATATTATCAACACTATATCCTACGTAAAATTCATCGCTTGCGAGCCAATGAAGATACCTATAGTCTCCCGGATATTCCTCAACAGCACGACGCGCGATCTCAAGATCCTTTTCGTGATCCTTTTTCCAAAATTCAAAGTATTCAGCATCAAAATATGCTTTACGTTCGTCTTTTTCGGCGGACGCCATCCCCAAAAGCTCATCCGTGCTGACGTGAAGCAATCTCGCAAGCGGCACTATCAGCGAAAGGTCCGGCATCGTAATCCCCGTTTCCCATTTTGAGACGGATTGATAGGTCACTCCGAGAAAATCCGCCAGCTTTTCCTGCGTCATATCATTCTTTCGGCGCAGTTCCTTTATTTTTTGACCAATATTATTCATTTGTTACACCTCATATTATAAGTAAGCTGAGCTCTGCCTCCGCACAAATTATAGCATGGGCTTTTTTCAAAAACAATAACGCGGTTACCGAACAAAACTCACCTCACACGCGAGTTTCAGGCGCAAAAAAAGGTGCGGCATTGCCGCACCTTTCGTTTTATATCTTCGTAACCCAGCCGAACTTATCTTCGACTCTGCCCCACTGGATGCCCGTGAGCTCGTCGTAGAGACGCTGGGAGAGAGCGCCGATCTCGCCGTTGTTGATGAGGATGTTTCTGTCCTCGTCCATAAGCTGCCCCATAGGGGAGATAACCGCAGCGGTACCTGTACCGAATGCTTCGTTGAGTTTGCCCGCTGCGTGCGCCTCGAAGATCTCATCTGCGGTGATCTTGCGCTCGGTGACCTTAACGCCCCAGGAGCGGAGAAGCTCGATAACGGATGCGCGGGTAACACCGGGAAGGATATTGCCCTCCTCAAGAGTGGGAGTTACAACTTCACCGTCGATAACGAAGAAGACGTTCATAGCGCCGACCTCGTCGATGTACTTGTGATGTACGCCGTCCAGCCAGAGAACCTGCGCGCAGCTGTACTTTTCTGCCTTTGCCTGACCGATAAGGGATGCCGCGTAGTTACCGCCGCACTTTGCTTCACCGGTACCGCCCTTAACGGCGCGTACGTATTCCTTTTCGATGAAGATCTTAACGGGAGCGAGACCACCTGCGTAATAAGAACCGACGGGAGAGAGGATTATCATAAAGATATAGTTATGCGCGGGATGAACGCCGAGCATTGCGTCCGTTGCGATAACGAAGGGACGAATGTAAAGAGACGTACCTTCGCTGTGGGGAACCCATTCGGATTCGCACTCAACAAGAGCCTTTATTGCCTGAAGTGCATCTTCGGGATCGATCTCGGGGATGCAGAGACGGCGGGCGGTATTGTTCATTCTTGCGATGTTGCGCTCGGGACGGAAAAGCTGAACGTCACCGTTTGCAGTGCGGTACGCCTTAAGGCCTTCAAACATTTCCTGCGCGTAATGGAACACCATTGCAGAGGGATCGAGGGAGATAGGTCCGTAAGGAACTATTCTTGCATCGTGCCAGCCCTTTTCGGTGTTGTAGTTCATCATGAACATATGGTCAGTGAAGTGTTTACCGAAGCCAAGCTTCGCGTCTTCGGGTTTGTCTTTCAGAGTATTAGCTTTTGTGATCTTTATATCAAGCATAATCGTTTATGCTCCTTTCGGGAATCTCGGAATTCAATATATTCCGTATTATACACCCATAAAAGAACTTATGCAAGTTTTTTGTCTCTAAATTTCACCAAAAGAGCGTATATATTTTATCGGACAGGGGAAAATTTATTTGAAAATACTATGACTTGGAGGTCAAACCATGAAGTTTTCAAAGAAATTTTCCGCGTTTACGCTATCGCTGCTTCTGCTCGCTGCCTTAGCAACGCCCTTCGTTTCCGCCGCCGTTACCTCACCCGTCGTTTCTCCCGGACTGGCGATTCTTGCAGAAAAGACCGCCGTCACCGTGACGGGCATGAATTTTTCAGCCGCTTCTTTTGCATCCGACACCTTTGACACTTATCTCGGCTGCAAGGTAGACGAAATAACGGTGCTTACGCTTCCCGATCCTATCGAGGGTACGCTTTACCTCGGAAACGTTCCCGTCGCCGTCAATCAGTCGATAAGCCGCAAGAATTTCAGCAGTCTCGTTTTCAAACCTACCGGCACGTCCGGTGCTGAGGCGTCCTTTTATTTCACCAAAGACGGTACCTACTCCACGGAATGTAATCTTTTCGTGATCGGCACGGCTAATCTGTCGCCGGTGGTGACCAAGGACAGCATATCGATAAAAACTTCACGCGGCACGTCCGTATTCGGATCCGTCACGGCAACGGATCCTGAGGATGACGAGCTAACCTACTATGTTACCGATCATCCGAAAAAGGGCACCGTCACCGTCAGCGGAAGCAGCTTCGTCTACACGCCAAGCGAAGGAAAGCGCGGCCGCGACAGCTTTTCCATTTGCGCCGTTGATGCTTACGGTAATCGTTCCGACGATGTGGATGTATCGGTGAAGATCAGCAAAAACGCGCCCGACGTTGAGTTTACGGATCTTGATGGACACTGGGCTGCCGCTGCTGCCGAAAAGATGATAAACGCAGGCGTGATGAATGGCGAATACGTGAACGGTGTTCCCTATTTTTACCCCTCCGACACGGTCACCCGCGAGCAGTTTATCTCAATGGTAATGAAAACGGTGGGGCTTTCTGAGATCCCCGAAATAGACGTTATTGTTTTTGCCGACGACGGTGAGATCGGCGATGAATACAGAAATCTCTGTCGTGCTGCCGAAAAGCTTGGCTTCATCAACGGCTCCGACATAGATGGCAAAATCTATTTCAAACCCAAGTCCACGATCACGCGCGCCGAGGTAGCAGTTATCCTTCAAAACATTATACAAGTTAAGGTTGACGATTCCGTTGCCGTTTTTGCCGACAACGATTCCATCCCCTCCTGGGCGTACGAATCCATCTACGCCATGAAGCAGATCGGCGTGATGAACGGCGTTGGCGACAACGCATTCTCGCCTAATTCCGTGCTCACCCGAGCGGAGGTAGCAACGATACTCGCTTCCGTAATAGACATGGTGAAGTAATATCGCAAATAAGCAAAAAAGCACCGCCGCAGCGGTGCTTTTTTATTACGTTTAGAATTACTTCGTGTACTTCTCGCGTGCAACGTAGTGGGTGTGGAGAAGCTCGTGAGCACGGTGACCGTTAGGCTCGCCGAGGTATTCAGCATAAAGCTTCTTAACCTCTTCGTTCTCGTGAGACTTTCTCTTTGCCTTACCTGCATCTTCTCTATAGAGGCCCTTAGCACGCTCAACCTTGGGGTTGACGTACTGAAGGTCGCAGGAATTAACGATGGGAGTACCGCCGCCGGTTACACAACCGCCGGGGCAGCCCATGATCTCGATGAAGGTGTAGTTCTTTTCGCCGCGCTTGATCATATCGAGAAGCTCGGACGCATTACCGGTGCCGTGAGCAACAGCAACGGAGATCTTCGTTCCGTCAAGATCGATCTCAGCTTCCTTGATGCCTTCAACGCCGCGAACGTCGGTGAGGTTAACGTCAGCAAGCTCCTTACCGGTTACAACTTCGTAAACGGTACGGAGAGCAGCTTCCATAACGCCGCCGGTTGCGCCGAAGATAACGGCAGCACCGGTGGATTCACCGAGGATGGAGTCGAATTCGCCGTCGGGGAGACGAGCGAAGTCGATGCCTGCGGACTTGATCATTCTTGCAAGCTCGCGAACGGTGAGAACCGCGTCAACATCCTGCATACCGTTGTTACCAAGCTCGTCGCGCTGTGCTTCGAACTTCTTAGCGGTACAAGGCATAATGGAAACGACGTATATATCCTTGGGATCGATGCCTTCCTTTTCTGCATAGTAGCTTTTGATCATAGCACCTTCCATCTCGTGAGGAGACTTGCAGGAGGAAAGGTTGGGGATAAATTCAGGATAGAAGGTCTCGCAGTACTTGATCCATCCGGGAGAGCAGGAGGTGATCATGGGGAGAGTACCGCCGTTCTTGATACGGCCGAGAAGTTCAGTTCCCTCTTCCATAATGGTAAGATCCGCTGCGAAGTCCGTATCGAACACCTTATCGAAGCCCATACGGCGGAGAGCCGTTACGAGCTTACCGGTTACCTGGCTGCCCATAGGCATACCGAATTCCTCACCAATAGTAACTCTCACGGCGGGAGCAGGCTGAACGACAACATGCTTTTTAGGATCCTGAATAGCTGCCCAAACATCGGTGATATTTTCCTTTTCGTGGAGAGCGCCGACGGGACAGGCGAGGATACACTGACCGCAGTTTACGCAGGGCGTGTCAACGATGGAACGCTCGAAAGCGGAGCCGATAGAAGTGTTGATACCGCGGAGAGAAACGCCGATAGCACCGATCTTCTGGATATTGTTACACATAGCAACGCAGCGACGGCAGGAGATGCACTTGCTGTTATCGCGAACGATAGAGGGGGAGAGCTCATCTACCTTGGTTTCGGGAACGGGTCCGTCGAAGGGGTAATCCTTCACGCCGTATTCGTTACAAAGAGCCTGAAGCTCGCAGTTAGCGGAACGCACGCAGGAGGTGCATTCACGGTTATGTGTGGAGAGAATGAGCTCAAGGATAGTCTTTCTGGACTTGCGGAGCTTTTCGGTGTTGGTACGAACGACCATTCCCTCGCCTACGGGAGATACGCAAGCTGCCTGAAGAGCTCTTGCGCCTTCTATCTCAACGAGACACATACGGCAAGCGCCGATCTGCTGAACGTCCTTGAGATAGCAAAGGGTGGGAATATTGATATTCGCCTCTCTTGCAGCTTCGAGTATAGTATATTCGGCGGGAACGGTAACGTTGATGCCGTCTATTTTAAGAGTAACAGTATTCATTTTATTACCTCCCATTATTTCTTAACGATTGCGTTGAACTTGCAGGAAGAAATGCAAACACCGCACTTGATACATTTGCTCTGATCGATAACGAAGGGCTTTCTGATCTCGCCGCTGATAGCGCCGACGGGGCACTTCTTGGAGCAGAGTGAGCATCCCTTACAGAGATCGGGAACGATGTTGAATTTTGCAAGAGCCTTGCACGCACCGGCAGGACATCTCTTTTCCTTGATATGAGCTTCATACTCATCGCGGAAGTAGCGGATGGTGGAAAGCACGGGGTTGGGGGCCGTCTGACCGAGACCGCAGAGAGCAGTAGCCTTGATCTGGTTACCAAGCTCTTCAAGCTTTTCGATATCGCCTTCTTCGCCCTTGCCCGAAGTGATGCGTTCAAGGATATCGAGCATCCTTCTCGTGCCGATACGGCAAGGAACACATTTGCCGCAGGATTCGGATACGGTGAACTCAAGGAAGAACTTGGCAATATCAACCATGCAGTTGTCTTCGTCCATAACGATAAGTCCGCCGGAACCCATCATGGAGCCGATAGCAATGAGGTTGTCGTAGTCAACAGGAGTGTCGATGAGGGATGCAGGGATACAGCCGCCGGAAGGACCTCCGGTCTGAGCTGCCTTGAACTTCTTGCCGTTGGGAATGCCGCCTCCGATCTCCTCGATGATGGTACGGAGAGGCGTACCCATGGGGATCTCAACGAGACC
>CAYXHC010000002.1:0-59377 GCA_964464905.1 uncultured Lachnospiraceae bacterium | reverse complement strand
CGCTCAGGCTCCCAGCCGGGGAACGACATATTATACTTCTCGGTGAAATCGAGAATGTACTTCGCCATCGCGTTATAGTCGTCCTGGATCATATCCTTCTGATAGAAGAGAGCCGTTGATCCGTCGCCGACGGGATGGAAAAGGTCGCTTCGCGTCCAGTCGAAGATGGGCATAAAGTTATAGCAGATAACCTTTACGCCAAACTTTGAAAGGTTGCGGATGCACTGCTTATAATTCTCGATATAGAGGTCTCTTGTGGGAAGTCCGATCTTGATATCGTCGTGAACATTTACCGATTCGACGACATCCATATTGAAGCCGTATTCGTCGAGCTGACGCTTGACCTCTGCGATCTCATCGATCTCCCATATTTCTCCGGGCATTTTATGATGAAGCGCCCACACGATTCCTTCGACACCGGGGATCTGCTTGATATCGGAGAGCTTGATATTATCGTTTCCCTCTCCGTACCACCGAAACGTCATTTTCATTTTGTGATTATCCTTTTCATTTTATTAAAGTCTGAAGTATCTTTTTGCGTTATTGGCGGAAATATCGCGAACGAGACTACCAACGAATTCTATGTCATTCGGATATTCGCCGTTTTCGATCCAAGTACCGAAAAGGTTCGAGATGATGCGTCTGAAATACTCGTGACGTGCGTAGCTTAATAAGCTGCGGCTATCGGTGAGCATACCGATAAAGTTGCCGAGTATGCCGAGATTTGCAAGACTCGTGAGCTGTTCGATCATACCGGTTTTGGTGTCGTTGAACCACCAGGCACTTCCGTGCTGCATTTTTCCGGGAAGCTCGTCAGACTGAAATGCACCGATCAAGGTATCGAGCCACTGGTTATCGGCAGGATTCAGGCTGTAAAGGATAGTTTTCGGAAGGTTCCCTTCCCGTTCAAGGGCGTCAACGAGACTGTAAAGAGCCGAACAACTATCGGTGACGGCTATACAGTCAAAGCCCGTGTCGGGCCCCAGAATTTCAAGGCGGCGGCTGTTTGGATTGCGCATCGCGGAGAAATGAATCTGCATTGCCCATCCGAGTCTTGCATATTCTCTGCCACAGTGAAGCAGTATTGCCGTCTGGTACTTTTCAGCATCCTCCGCCGATATGCTTTCTCCGGTGAGAGCCTTTCCGAGGATCGCGTTTATCTCGTCGTCTGAGGCAGTGCGGTACATAACGTAATCGAGTCCGTGATCGGAGGCACGGCATCCGTTTTCGTCGAAATATGCGATACGGGCGCTGAGTGCAGCCCTTACATCTTTTACCGTTGTGATCTTTTTGCCCACGGTATCGGAAAGCTTGGCGATATATTCGGAGAAGCCTTTTTTGTGAATATTCACCGCAGGGTCGGGGCGGAAGCTGGGACACACCTTCACGCCAAAGCCTTCATCACGTAGAGCTTTATGCCAACGCAGATCGGAGCAGGGGTCGTCGGTTGTACCGATCATCATCACATTACTGCCAAGGACGAGTCCGCGTGCCGTAAGATTTTTATCGTTTTTAAGTTTTTCTCCTGTAAGCTGCCACACCGCCTCGGCGGTGTCGCCGTTGAGTACGCCCTCGTAGCCGAAATAATTCTTCAGCTCGAGATGGCACCAATGGTACATCGGGTTACCAATGGCACGCGGGAGCGCTTCGGCGAACTTTTGAAATTTTTCGCGGGCGGGAGCGGTGCCCGTGATATACTCCTCGGGCACGCCGTTTGAGCGCATCATACGCCATTTATAGTGGTCGCCGCCAAGCCAGAGCTCCGTTATGTTTTCAAAACAACGGTTCTCGTATATCTCCTGCGGGTCGATATGACAATGATAGTCGATAATCGGCATAGAAGCAGCATATTCGTGATATAGTTTTTTTGCGGTCTCGTTCGTTAAAAGAAAATCCTTCGATAAAAATTCTGGCAAGGTCTCACTCTCCTTTCGTTTGCAAAACACGTTTTACGGCCGTTGCTTTTGCAACCTCCATCAAACATATGATATAACAATAATTCAAAAATTTCAACAGTTAATTATCGATAAAACAAAAAAACACACGCAGGGGCGTGTGTTTTTTTAGGATTTATGATTCTCGGTGACAGCGCCGCTACGGTATGCATCAAGAAGCATACGCAGATCTGCAACCCTTGTTTTAAGCTTATTGCCCAGATCTGTCTCCGCTAATTTCACCTGTGACTCCATCCGTTCAAAGATAACGGACTCGTTTGCTATATCATAATTTTCAAGTATTGCTTTTCTGCGCCCTTCGAATGGCTGATGTGAAACTATACGATAATTATGGGAGTTATAAATGAGGGTATATCCGGCGATCCCTGAGGTGGGTTGATATGCTTTGCAGAAGCCTCCGTCGATAACGATGAGTTTACCGTCTGCCTTTACGGGATTTTCACCTTTTTTCGTTTTCACCGGAACGTGTCCGTTAATTATATGGCAATGGTCTCCCACCAGTCCAAATTCAGCAAGTATCTTTTCGCAGACAGAAACGTCGTTATAATGGGTATAATATGCGTTTTTCTTCTCCGTCCAGCTGGATTCATCCGCAATAAAGCGGCGCTCAAAGGTGGTCATTTTATCTCTGCCAAAGATGGGACTGTTTCGCCCCGCCCAAAGCCACCAAAGAAAATCAAGTCCAAACTGACGTTCCGGCGTACCGCGCTTATCGTAATAAGCTTTACGCGCCGTTTTTTCAGCATAATCAAGAAATTCCCTGCCCTCGCGCATTACGCCGCCGATGCTGAACCGGAGGAATTCCTTATCCTCCGTCATGGGGATACAACCATGGAAAAGAAGATTTCCGTTATGTATTTTATAAAGTCCGCCTTTGGAATAGAGGAAACGGACGTGGCGCTGGAGCTTTTCGCTGTGGCGGAAGGATTCAGTGAGCTGAGTTATCACGTTCAGTTCCTCGTCTGTGAGCTTATAGGGATCATTTGGGTCCACCGTGGGAAAATCGCAATCCTTCATAGGATATACCGTACCGTCAACGGTGACGGTCTTTCTCTCATAGTCGATCTTATCCAAAAGCAGCCTGTCATTCATCCCGAATTCCGGACGGCGAATGATCTTTTGCCCTTCAAGCTTGAAAAGGATCACTGTTATTGCTTTATACATACGGGCAGACAAAAGCTTATCCTTCTCGGTGTACTGTTTATCATCCGATCCCGTCAGCTTTACATTGAAGCAGCTCACGTCGCAATCGCCGTACACCTCATTGGCAAAGATGGACAGCGGGCGGAGAGATATACCGTATCCCGTCTCAATAACGTCAAGATTATTATAATGGATAGAGTTTGAGAGAACGGTAGCGACCAACGTGCGTGAGCCAGATGCTGCGCCCATCCACAGCACGTCGTGATTACCCCACTGAACATCAACGTTATCAACCGTGATAAGTGAATCCATAACGATATCAGCGCGGGGACCGCGGTCAAAAATATCACCGACAATGTGCATATGATCAACGGTAAGCTTCTTGACAGAGGTGCAGATCGCTTCTATGACACCTCCTGCGAGACCGATATTTATTATCGTATCGATAATGTTTTCGTAATAGTCGCGCTGATCCAGTTCTCCCTCGCGTACATGCAAAAGTTCATCTATGATATACTCATATCCATCCGGCATCACGGATCTGACCTTATTTCTCGTATATTTCACCGACACGAAGCGGCACAACGCCACGAGTCTGTGCAGCGTTATGCGATACCACTCCTCAACGTCCTCATCGGTATCCGTTATAAGCGCCATCTTTTCCGCAGGATAATAGATCAGTGCTGCAAGCTCGTCGCGTTCCCGGCGCGTGAGTGTATTTCCGAAAAGCTCATCGAGTTTTTCCTTCACCTCTCCGGAGCAGGAATTAAGTATATGAAAGAATGCCTCGTATTCCCCGTGTATATCAGAAATAAAGTGTTCCGTTCCCTTTGGCAGGTTAAGGATAGCCTGAAGATTAATGACCTCCGTGCTTGCCGCTTCGACCGTTGGATATTGCTTTGCCAAAAGCTCGAGATAATGAAGCTCCGTGGGTGTGAAAACTCGTTTTGCGTTCATAATGATCTCCTTACCGCCGCCGTGGCGGCACTATTCACATATCGAAATCCTCAGCGCGAAGTCTCCGCAGGAGGATCTCAGGCTTGAAACAAATACGCTTACATATAGCGTGACAAAGCTTTCACGCTTATATTTTTCATCATAAGTTACGTTAAACCGTCAGATTTAGTTTACATCGTAGCTTTATCAAAGTCAAGCAGGTTAAAACAAAAACCCCGATGCCCGATCATAATATCGCATCGGGCATTGGGGTGGATCGCGGTTATCAACCTGCGCTTGCTTCTCTCATTTCGCTGGCTTCATTCGCTTTTGCATTTATTTCTTCGGGAGCTTTGAACGTAGGAACGACGCGGCGGAGCGTATCCCGAACGATATCGTCACTTCCGGTGGAAACAGCAGATCTGAGCATATCCAGCTTCTCTTCGAGTTCGTCCATCGTTAACGGTGCGTCGCGTTCGACGAATATCATCTTGTTTGCCGTCTTGTCAAGCTCCTCAGTCTTTACGAGCAGCTCCTCGTAAAGCTTTTCGCCGGGGCGAAGACCAGTTTCGATAATATTGATATCGCGATAAGGTTCAAGACCACTGAGGCGGATCATATTTTCCGCAAGCTCAAGTATCTTAACCGGCTTACCCATATCGAGAACGAAAAGTTCTCCGTTTTCCGCCATTGCGCCTGACTGAAGCACAAGTTGAGATGCCTCGGGAATAGTCATAAAGTAACGGATTATGCGCTTATCGGTAAGAGTGATCGGGCCTCCGCCTGCAATCTGGCGCTTGAAGAGCGGTATCACCGAACCGGCGGAACCGAGCACATTTCCGAATCTCGTGGCGCTGAAGGTGGTGGACGTACCGCTTTGACTGTGTGCCTGAACGATCAGTTCACACATTCGTTTCGTTGCACCCATAACGTTCGTGGGATTCACTGCCTTATCGGTGCTGACCATCATCAAACGTTCGACTCCGTACTTTTCGGAAAGCTCGACCGTGTTGAGTGTGCCGAAAATATTATTTTCAACGGCTTCGATGCAGTTCTTTTCCATAAGCGGAACATGCTTATGCGCGGCAGCATTAAGCACCACCTGAGGTCTATGCTCGGCAAAGACTCTTTCAAGTCCCTGCTTATTGCAAACGGACACGATCTCAACATACATATCCAACTTTGAACCGTATGCCGTTCTCAGCTCCTGTTGAACGTCGTAGGCGCCGTTTTCGTACACATCGAGCACAATGAGCCTTTCCGGCTCCATTTTTGCGATCTGACGGCAAAGCTCGGATCCGATGGATCCTCCGCCTCCGGTGATTAGAATACGTTTCCCCTTATAATATGAATTCGTTTCCTCGTCGGAGATAACTATGGGCTTACGGAACAAAAGTTCCTCAATATCAAATTCACGGATGGATCGTTTCCCGTTTGTTGCCGTCTGCATCAGCGGAAAGTCGTAAGATTTGATCTTATATCCTGCAGTGCGATAATACTCGTAAAGCTTCTGCTTCACGTTCATATCCATCTGAGGTATAGCAAAAACGACCTCCTGAACCTCGAATTCCTTCAGGGATTCAATATTTGCCTCACTTTCGGAGAGTACCGGTATACCATAGATACGTTTACCGATCTTTTCCCGGTTTATGTCGATAAAGCAGCGAGGATAGTAAGATGCCGCCGGATTATTCATAAGCTCTTCTGCAAGACCAACGCCTACGCGCCCTGCGCCAACGACTGCTATCTTTATCTTCTGGCTGCTTGCCATCGCACCTCTTCTGATATCAAGACGGCCGAATATGAGCATTAACCAGCAAAGTACTCTACCGTAAAAGGTTTCCGTATTGCTGAATTTATAAACGTAACGGTAAAGCATTCTCATTGCAAGAGCAAAGAGAAGATTCACACAGAAAAGCGCGGTTGCGCGAATAGTCGTGATCTTGTCTATGGGGAAGACTTCCGAAAGAGAGATTATGAGATATACGGCAAACGCACACGTATCCGACAGGATTAACTTAAGATAAGACTGAATACCGCCGTATCTCCAGATCTGACGGTATATATTCGTTATTAAGCGGAAAGAGAAAACGCACACGAACGCAAGAAGCGCGTGGTTTAATGCAATCTCCGTATCGGGTCTGTCGAGACCTTTGTAAAAAAATAATATTAAAAAGCTTACGAACGCAAAAACGATGCAATCATACCACACAAGCAACCAGCGGATATTATAGCTGCGCGTTCTTATCGATCTATTCTCCATTACAATTCTCCAAGCAAATGATATACCGGAACTCTTCCGACTATTCAAAGCTGATCGGCAACAATTTTGCCGACAAATTTACATACACAGATTTATTATAACTGAAGAAAACATAAAAATCAAGGCATAAATACAAAAAGAGAGTTTTCTCCTTTGGCATAATACAGCAGGAGTGTCTTTTTCGCCCGAAAAAGACACTCCTGCTCGCTTAATTTCAAGAACAGATACTCGTTACGAATATCTCTATTCCGATGAAAATGAGTATCACGCCGCCTAAAATGCCTGCTTTTCCCGCAAGCTTCGTTCCTGCTTTTTTGCCAATGGCAAGACCGCACATACAAATGATGAAGGTGGTGACGGCAATAAGTGCGCAACAGACGAGTGCTTCGTAAAGCGTATGCTCCGATATGGTAAATCCCACGGACAAGGCATCGATGGAGGTGGCAATTCCCTGCACCAGAAGCGCAACCAAGCCGACCTCGGTACACTCGGGAGTTTCGTCCTTTGCTTTGATACCTTCGCAAAGCATTTTACCTCCTATGAAGGAAAGCAATATAAGTGCTATCCACGGTATGTAGGTCTGAAACGATTCGAAACAGTTTGCTATGGTTGAAACGCAGACCCAGCCAAGCATAGGCATAGCAAACTGAAAGCCGGCGAACACTGCAGCTATCACGCTCATCCTGCCCGTTTTCATCTTCGGCTCATTAAGTCCGTTTGCAAGAGACACGGAAAATGCATCCATCGCGAGTCCTACTCCCATAAGTATGCTGTTGAACACAAACATAAAGTCAATTGTCATTTTGATATTCCTCTGTTTTGATAAAAAATAAACCGAGCGCAGAATTGCACTCGGTATAACTCAAAAAGAAAGACTTCATGCAAGACTATTACGCTCACATGAGTCTCGCATATTAAAGTAAGCCAGACCTTCGGTCAGTATGTTGACTTACTGCGCCCGGGGCGCTTGCTACTCCCTCACATTGCCGAATATTATATCACCTTACGATATCCTTGTCAAGTATAAAAACCTACGATATCGAAAAATGTCGGCGCTACTTGTATTTTCCCGGATTTGGGTGTAATATATAATTACACATGGCGAATTACTTAACGGAAGAAGGCGATATGATGCAAAAAAAGATGCGCAAGCTATCTGCAGAAGAAAAACTTTTGTTAAGTGTCATATACAACAGATGCGTGAACGCTCTGCGGCTCAATATATATCGTCTGCTTCCCGAAAACTCCAAGGATGCCTGCGACGACTGTCTGCAAAATACGATCCTTATCACCATCAACAATTTTGACAAATTCAAAGCATCCTCCAACAAAGACGGGTGGCTATACAAAGCAAGCACCATTGCAGTTTTAAGATACTGCACCGACGAGCAACACTATCACGAAAACGAAAAGTCCTTTGCGAACATTGAATTGGCAGTGCGGCAAAATTTCGAAAGCTGCATTTCCGATCCGGCAGGCAGACTACGGCTTATACGGTTGATACGAAAGCATCTTTCTCCGAAAAACGGCGAATTTTTTGAAAAAGTCCTTACGCTTAACGTATCCTTCAAGGAGCTGGCGCAGGAGCTTGGCATCACCGAAGCGGCCGTGCGGGGCAAATGGCGCCGTTTGCTTGACGAGATAGCGTCTTTACCGGACGAGATCAAAGACAAATTGCATTTTTTATAAGATTTTTTTGAAAACTTTCAAAAAAACCGACAATTTTCGCTCAAAAAAAAGTGATATATATTATAGAGAGGAGGCGTACATAATGAATCTTAAAAAATTTAACGGCAGTGAAATCAAAAAACTATTTGATACGGGAGAGCTTGATCTTTCGGAATATTCAAAGGACGAGCTTACCGCTATCTTTGAACACGAGTCGGAAGCGCTCACCCGCGATCCCGAGCATGACACTACGCTGCTGATTTCCTGTGCCGATGCCCTTTCTATATTACACGGTGATGATATCGCGCCATTCTTCCGGGAGCGGTCCCTTTGCGATATTATTGACGGTATTGCCGAAACGGCTCATTGCGCAGACGACAAAAAGGAGGAACGTAAAAAACGCAAAGAACACTACATGCCGAGACGCCGGGTAGTTGCCCTATTGGCTGCGGTGCTGATCCTTTCCGCGCTGTGCGTGGGAGCTGTGGCTTATTTCAATCCATTCTCCGCATTCGGTCTTACTCCCGAGGACATTTCCAAGCTTCCTCCGGGAACGGTGCTCGATTTCGGTTACGCGACGGTGGAGGTACCGATATTCACCGAAAAATACGATTCTGTCGATGAGCTTTCAGCGGAGGGATACGATCTGCTCTGGCCAACAGACTGTTCGGATAAATCGAAAAGTAGCATTTATTTTGAAGAATACAGCATGTACCACACGATCTCGACCTATTTCACTGAAAACGGTGTAAAAACTGCGTTCTCTGCGATATTCGAAAAAGAAGAATACTCTTATCTCTACAATGAAGACACCTTGAAAAGCAGCAAGGAAGCTTCCGTTTTCGTCATCGACGGACGCACGCTTTACATTATCCCCGTGGCAAATTCTTATTGCGGATATATTTTTGCAGACGACGTTGTTTACGCGATATCCGCACCTTGTTCTTCCACTATCAAGAAGGTGGCGGAGCAGCTTGAATATTTGAATTAAGGAGCTATTACTATGCGTAAATCCATTTCCGTACTTTTATCTGTGCTTTTTGCTTTCTCAATGCTGGTGATCCCCACGTCGGCTGAAGAAGGCGTTTACGTTTACACCGAAAACGGCTATGATATCACCGTTTACACCGAAGGACTTGAGGAGCATCAGATCGAAAATATCATCCTCTGCCTCACCTCCGAGGATCCCACGGACGAGGGCATCTCAACCTATAATCTTATCTGTGACGTTTTCGGTCACAAGATCGAGGACTCCAAATCCGTTTCCGTATACCATAATGTATACGATGAAGCGCCTCACTGCATGCAGCTCACGTATCTTATGCACACCTGCACAAGATGCGACCACGCTACGGCTGAGGTAGTCCAGAACATCAGAGTGAGCTGTCACTGATAAGGCACACGCAAAAATAACAAAAAGCGCCGCCCGAGTTTTTTCGGACGGCGCTTTTTTTGCGCGGACGCACACCAAATAACGTCCTATATACCAGACTTTATTTGTGTATTTTCAATTTTTCAAAACTTTTTATCGAAAAACCGATAATTTTCGCTCGTTTTTACTGATATATATATGGGGAATGAACGACCGCGCTCATTTCCGACACAATCATTCCGGTCGAAAGGAGCTTTTTAAGCATGAAGAACACTAAAGACAACACCTCAAACAAAATGGGTTATATATATAACGTTTTTGAAAGCGAGCTGATATGGTCCGACGTAAGCGAAAAGACCTATGGGATCGCCCTTTGCGTGAACGAAGGAGACATAACGATGATACTCAAGGTGGTACCGAACATATCCTCGTCAAGCAAGGGACTTTCCCGTTTCGTTAAGCTTTGCAACAGGCTTTCCTTATCTCCCATCCATTTTTATGACGCCGTTGAGGATTACATAGCGACGATGTAAAAAAGATCCCCGAGAGACTCGGGGATCTTTTTATCTGCCGATATAGTTTATAAGGATCGTTTCGTCGTAGTAAAGGTGAAGCTCATACACAAGGGTACGGCAGGCGTCGCTTTCCATATCGTTTCGGAAGGTGCCGTTATTCTTGCATATTTTATAATTGACGTAGTATATATATGACGTAGCGCCCTCTATCTCGCTTGTGCTTTTCAGCTTTATCTCGATATCGTATAGCTTTTGAGGAGTGAATCGCTCCTTATTCTTCTGATTCTCGAAATATTCCTCGGTGAAATAGCTGTCGTATTCTTCATATCTGCCGTTAATTACTGTATCAAAATACTCGGCAAAAAATCCGACTGTGGGATCGTAGATGGAGTAATCGTCATTTGTGATTATGAAGGTATCGCTCCCCTTCGTGTATGCGATATAACGGTTTCGGCTCATATATTCTTCATCCTCGAATATATTCTCGTTATAGTCAGCAGGATAAAAGGAGAGGCTCTTTATATCGTCCATATAGTCGCTTTTGTAGCCGTCGTCGTTTGCGTCCCTGATCTTTTCGGCAATATAAGAAATCCCCGGGATGATAACATAGGTGAGAAGTATTATCGTCAGCATCAGGGCAAAGGCAATGATTATGCCCTTTTTCTGTTTTTTCTTTGCGCTGGCATTCGCGGTGATATTTTCATCGTGCAAGCTATTCTTATTCTTTTTCATTATTTTCTCCGGTTTCGTTCTTGAATGTACGGTACAGATCATTATACAACATTAGCGCATACGAATACAAGGCAAAGATATTAATTTTGATCAAATATCAAATACGCATCTTCGTAATATTATAAAATCTTGTTATTGACTTTCGATATATACTGCAATATAATATTATCAACTATCGTCGATAAACGTCGATACAAACTTTTTTAATTCACCTTTCGGAGGACATACAGTTTATGTACGAACAGCTCAAACAGATACTCGTCGACGACCTTAACATTGACGAAAAGCGCATCACCCCCGATTCTGAATTGGTTGGCGACCTTGAGATCAACTCTATTGATCTGGCTGACCTTGTTATGAAGTTCGAGGAAATGTACGAGATCGAGATTCCCGAGGAGCAGCTTGTTAAATTCGTCACTGTAGGCGATGTTGCAAACTATCTTGAAGAAGTTGTAGAGTGACTAAAGCTAAAAAAAGAAGTCAAAGGCGTATGATCTATCCGATCATACGCCTTTTTTCATTCGGTTTTGCCTTTTATAACGGATTCGGCGTATCTTACGGTCTCCATCGCGTCCTTGGCATATTTATCGGCGCCGATAGCTTTCGCGTATTCGGGCGTCAGCACGGCACCGCCTACTACGGTCTTACAAAAGGGAGCATTCTCCTTCAAGAGGTGGACGGTGGCTTCCATAGCAGGTACGGTGGTCGTCATAAGCGCGCTGAGTCCGACCAAAGGAGCGTGAAGCTCAATGGTCTTTCGGAGCACCGTCCCGGGGGGCACGTCTTTACCCAGATCCACGACGTTGAAGCCGTAATTTTCAAGAAGGAGCTTCACGATATTTTTACCGATGTCGTGGATGTCTCCTTGGACTGTGGCAAGTATAACGGTGCCCGTGACCGTTCCCTTTCCGCTTTCGGTTATGTGCGATTTGATGATCTCAAAGGCACTTTTAGCTGCTTCCGCGCTCATCAGGAGCTGCGGAAGGTACACAGTCTTATTCTCAAAACCCGCACCGACACGGTCAAGGGCGGGGATTATCTCTTCGTTTACGACGGTGAGAGGGGGAGTTGTTTGCAGTAGGACTTCCGTGACTTCTGCCGCCTTATCCTTCAATCCCTTTATAATGGCGTGTTTCAGGTCAGAAGCGGTGTCGGCGGTTGCCGCGGACGGTCGCGAGTCTGTCACCGTAGTTTGCGTGAAGGTATCTGCGGCTTCGATATAACCGGCGCAGTTTTCATCAATTCCGGAAAGGGCGCGGTATGCGTAGTAGGTCTTCATCATATCGGCAGAAAAGGGATTCATTATGGCGGCTGAGAGTCCGTTCTCAAGCGCCATTGCGAAGAAGACACCGTTTACAGCGTCGCGGTTGGGAAGTCCGAAGGAGACGTTTGACACACCGAGAACGGTATGGCATCCGAGTTTGCTTTTGATGATATTAAGCGCTTGCAGGGTGACTTTTGCGGCTCTACCGTCGGCGCTGACCGTCATTGCGAGGGTATCGAAGACGATATCCTTCTTTTTTATGCCGTATTTTTCGGCCTCTGCGAGTATCTTTTCGGCAACGGCAACTCTGCCCTCAGCCGTTTCGGGGATACCGTTTTCGTCGAGTGTGAGTGCGACGACGACACCGCCGTATTTTTTTACGAGTGGGAAAACGGCATTCATACTTTCCTGCTTACCGTTGACGGAGTTGATCATCGCCTTTCCGTTATATCGGCGAAGCGCCGTCTCCATAGCGGCAGTGTCGGAGGAATCGATCTGCAGGGGCAGGTCAGTTACCGATTGCAGTTCACAAACGGCTTCTTTCAGCATCTCGGCTTCGTTTATTTCGGGAAGTCCCACGTTTACATCGAGGATGTGAACGCCGCGCTCCTGCTGCTTTACGCCCTCTCCGAGGATATAATCCATATTGTTACTACGGAGAGCTTCCTTTACGAGCTTTTTACCCGTGGGATTGATCCGTTCACCGATAAGAAGGGGTGAATCGCCGAAGCTGACGGCGTGTGTATAGGAGGACACCGTCGTTACGTTTTTTTCGGTGATGGGGGTAGGCATCATACCGCCGATCTTACCGCTGAGTGCCTTGATATATTCGGGAGTTGTTCCGCAGCAACCGCCTGCCGCACGAACGCCTTTTTTAACGAGGTCGGAGACTTCACGGGCAAAATCGTCCGCCGTCACATCGAAAACGGTCTTATCGTTTTCCGCTCTGGGGATCCCCGCATTAGGTTTAAGTATAACCGGAACGGACGCGCTTTCGAGAAGCTCTCCGATAACGGAGCGGAGTCCCTCAGGGCCGAGGGAGCAATTTGCACCAATTGCATCGGCGCCCATCCCCTCAAGCATTGCTGCCATCGCTGCCGGCGAGGCGCCCGTCATCAGCTTGCCGTCCTCGCCGTATGCGTTTGAAACGATAACGGGAAGCGTGCTGTTCTCCTTGGCGGCGAGAAGTGCCGCTTTGGTTTCGTAGCTGTCGTTCATCGTTTCGATCAGGATAAGGTCAACGCCGTATTTCACACCAAGCTTCACCGTTTCAGCAAAAACACTGACGGCGTCCTCAAAATCAAGGTCGCCGAGCGGCTTCAAAAGCTTACCCGACGGTCCTATATCAAGGGCGATGAATTTTTCTTTCGGGGAGGCGGAGTCCGATTTTGCATTCTTTGCGTTAATAACGGCGGCAGATACGATATTTTCAAGCTCGTCGGGTGCAAATTTCAACTTATTTGCGCCAAAGGTATTGGTGGCGACCACGTTACTGCCTGCGTCGAAATAGGCTTTATGTATTGCCCGAATAGCATCGGGGTGGGTGATATTCCACGTTTCGGGGTGCTCTCCGGGCAGAAGCCCCATAGCTTGAAGCTGTGTTCCCATTCCGCCGTCGAGCACGACGACGTTATTCATTAAAAACTCTTTGAAATTCATTTTTGTTTGTCCGATCAATTCATAATTCCCACTATTGCCGTGACGGATTTCCGCGGTGTCATAAGCAGGGTATCGTTCAGATAAAGTCCCATTCGCTTTTCACATTCAAGCAGCGAAAAGATGCTTCTTTGAAAGGAAAGCGGGAGGTCTCCGTAGCCGGGACTGTAGCGCGGCTTTGTTTGTACGTTATTTTCTTTTTCGACGCTTAAAACGAAAGCGTCCGCAAGTGCTTCCACGCGTTCGGTGCCGATGCTTTCAAGCATAAGTGCTTTCGACGGGGACAGATGAGCGTATCGCGCTATGAGTCTGTCTATGCCAACGCCTACAGTTGCCGCGAATATTACAGCTTCGCCGCAGCCTTCAAGGTTCTTTAGAAGGTCCTTTGAGTCTGCTGCAAGGTCACCAAGGCAGACTGTATCGCAGTTCGTTGTCACGGGCACTATGGTATATGATACCTTATACGTAAAGATGCCTTCCGTTTCTTTTTCGCATCCGTCGAAGAGTGCATTCGTTTCGCTTGTGACGAGCTCGCCGCTTTTACAGCCTGCGTAACGAAGCACCTCTTTTTTTGAGATATGAGGGATGCTTTTAGGATTTAACGTGACCGTGCTTATCATTTACCGATTATGTCGGAGAGATTACTCTGAATCTTAGCTGCTACGTCAGGTTTATTCATGGAGTAAACGTGAACGTTTGTGATACCGTTTGCATAGAGGTCGATGATCTGGTCCGTTGCGTATGCTATGCCAGCCTGCTTCATCGCGGCGGGGTCGGAGCCGAATTTATCAACGATGCTCTTGAAACGCTGAGGCATAAACGAGCCTGAAAGTTTTATTGCCCTTACCACCTGATTTGCATTTGTGATAGGCATGATACCGGGGATAACGGGAACGGTGATGCCAGCTTCGCGTATTTTATAAAGGAAATTATATAAAAGATTGTTATCAAAAATCATCTGTGTGGTGAGAAAATCGCAGCCTGCGTCCGTTTTTTCCTTCAGATGCTTGATATCTTCCTTCTGATCTCTGCTTTCCGGGTGGATCTCGGGATAGCAGGCGCCGCCTATACAGAAATCTCCCGCGTCTTTAAGCTCGCAGACCAGGTCTATGGCGTGGCGGTAATCCCAGCGGCTTCTGTCCGCGTCCTGCATTGCCTCGGGGATATCGCCTCTGAGTGCCATTACGTTTTCAATGCCTGCGGCTCTGATCTCCCCGATCTTCCGTTTTACGGTTTCTTTCGTTGAAGAAACGCAGGTGAGATGTGCCAACGTGGGAACGCCGTAAAGCTCTTTTATATTTTTAGCGATATCGAGGGTATATTTGCTCGTGCCTCCGCCTGCGCCGTACGTGACACTCATGAACGAGGGGCAAAGCTTCGCTATCTCCTCCGTTGCGGTTTTAACGCTTTCAAAGCTCGTTTCCGTTTTCGGAGGAAAGACCTCGAAGGAAAGAGAAAGCGTGCTATCGTTCAGTATATCTATGATCTTCATAAGATCGTCCTCACAGCTTCGTTTTGATTTAATACCTTATATTATACTCCTTTGAGTTTTCCTAAATCAAGGTATTTCGATGGATTTGCTTATAAATATGTAAATGGTATAAACAGCGCTCCCGAAGGGCAGCGCTGTGTTTACTTTGTATCAGGGCGCTGCTCCTTGAAATAACTATCGGATATTATATAATTCGGATATTATATAATATCAAATAAATGGTTTGGTGCGGATGTCAACGGTGACGGATAACTTATATTTCTATCGTATCACCATCGTGAAGAAGCGGAACGATCTTATCGCGATATGCTCTCGCACCGTCTGATGCTATAAAATCCCGAACGTAATCGGGTGTGTTCCAGAAATGCATGGGGAACGCTTTTTTGATATTAAGGTTCCTCATGGCAAAATCAAAGCCGAGGGTGCCGTTTTTCTCCTGCCGCGGATCCACTGGCAGGAAAGCCAGGTCGATATTCTCGTTTTTCAGCAGATTCAGTTCCATTTTGAAGGATATTTCAACGGCGCGCCTTGATACTGCAGGTGAGCCATCCCAAAGCCAGAGATGAAGGTCTCCTGCGTGATATACGGTGACGCCGTCTATTTTTACGAGATATGCAACGCCGCAGTCGGTGGATCTCAGCGTTTTTATATACGCTCCGTTTACTTTATATTCACGGTGATAGTTGACGAAGGTGGCGTTTATATTGCGTGGTGCAGTCGCGATGCTCTTATCAAGGATATACTCGGCATCAGGTCGGCTATCTGCAACGTCGAATATTGCTTTCCCGAAATGGTCTTCGTGATAATGACTGACGAAGAAAAAAAGCTTCTTATCAACGGGTATTTCGGGCAGCTTACCTTTGTAATAATCGAACACGAGGATGGAGGAATCTGTTTCAACGGAAAATCCGCTGTGATTAATATATGTAACTTTCATAATTTATTCATCCTTCAAAGCGGGAACGAAGAAGCGCTATCTCTGCTTTATACCCATCTACCTCGTTGGGAGTTTCAAGGCAGAAGGGGAGGTGGGAAAGCTTTGGGTGATTCATAACGCGTACGAGCGCTTCGAGTCCTATCATGCCGCTGCCGATCACCTCGTGACGGTCCTTATGGGATCCTTTTGGATTCTTACTGTCGTTTAAGTGTATAGCGTGAAGTCTATCGAGTCCGATAATGCGGTCGAACTCGTCAACGACCCTGTCAAGGTCACCGACGATATCGTAACCTCCGTCGTTTACGTGGCAGGTATCGAGGCATACGCCAAGCAATCCCTCTATTTCGGGATTCGCCTCTTCGGCTCCGTCGATGATCGCTCGTATTTCTTCAAAGGTCTTTCCTATCTCACTTCCCTTTCCCGCCATGGTTTCTATGAGCACCTTCGTTCTCATTTCTCTCCACATGGTTTTAGCAAGGCATTTTGCCGTATGTTCGATGCCTGTGTCTACGCCCTGACCCGTGTGTGATCCTGGGTGGAAATTATAAAGGATACCCGGTATACGTTCGAGGTACAAAAAGTCCTCTTTCATAGTGCGTATAGTGAACTCCCTGACCTCTTGCCTTGCTGAGCACGGATTCATTGTATATGGGGCGTGGGCGATAAGAGAGCTATGCTCTATTTCGTATTCATCAAGGAGACGGAGCGCCTTTTCTTCGTCTTCCTCGTTTATCGTACGCATATCTCCGCCGCGCGGATTTCTTATGAAGCACTGAATTACGTTTCCGTCTATACTATGTGATGTTTCTATCATTTTTGCATATCCGCCAGACACGGACAGATTTGCGCCAAGCCTTAATTTTTTGCTCATAATTTCTCCGATACTATCATTTTTGTGCGATTTTCATAAAATTAATAAATTGCGACAGGCTTTTAGCCTCTCGTCTCAGTCTATTATAAAATATGTGTTTTTCCTTGTCAACAAAGGTTTTATTCAGTTTTCACACATGTAATATACGTATGTTCGTAAATTTACGAACATTTGTTCTTTTTGACTATTGAATTATTTGGCGATTTATGGTATAATATAGGCACGATGTGGAAACGCGCGCTCCCGGCGCGTTTTTACATCGCTCAAAATACGAACATTTGTTCTGATTGGTGGTGAAATCTGATGTGTGACATTTGCGATTACGATTTCGGGCACATAGACGGGTGCCCGCTCGACATTGACGAAGGGAGCGTAGGCTCACTTCGCTGTTCGCTTTGCGGTGAGATCATTTCTCACGGTCAAAGCTACATATATAATCCCGACGGAGACGGCGACGGAATCGTTTGCGACGAATGCATCGAAAACTTTTCCATTTCCGAGATCCTCGATATATGCGGATTTTCGTCCGTTACGGAAGCAATTTCCGAGTTTTCCGGAAAAGTCATGAGATCGGGCGATCGCTATTAACCTACGTACCGTAAAAGGCATCCGCAGCGAGCTTCGTCTTCTCGAAAGAGAGATGTGCGAGCTCGAGCTTTTGAGAAAGGCGTCGCTTACCTCGGACGGAGAGGATGACGCGCGTATACTTCGCTTACGTAACGATATGAAAAAGCGTACAGACGAGTTATCCCGACGATATGAGGATTTTCACGATCGCATTTCGAGCGTTACCGATCATTTCGACCGTTCTGCTTTAACGCTCCGTTATCTTTACGGTATGACCTGGCAGCAGGTTGCTTTCGCCCTTGGAGAATATGATGAACAGTATGCACGGCGGCGCTGTGAAAAGTACACCGCCCGAACAATGATCGTTTGAGCTTTTTCCTTATTTGAGGCTGTATTTGGAATAAGGCTCACACACGAACTTTGTGTTTGTGTTCATTTTGTTTATTCACGCCCTATGGGTGAGAACGGAGGAATCATTAACGATTTGAACGAAAGACAACGACGTTTTTTGGAATTATACAGATCGGGGATGGACCCCGAAGAGGCAGCAAAAGACGCCGGTTACAAACGGCTCGGCGCCGCTTCCGCTCTGCTTGGGAAGCTCTGCGGACAAGGCGTTGAACTTAAGGCTGATCGGCCGAGTGCAGTTGCAGATCCTACAGAGATTCTGCAAATGCTGACGTCCGTTATGCGCGGAGACGTTCACGACCCCGTGGTAGTCGTTGAGCAAAGGACCGGCAAGGAAGGTAAGACAGAGCGGTGCGCGCGCGTTATAAACAAATCCGCGTCTGTCAAAGAACGGATGAGTGCAGCGGAAATGCTGGCGCGTCGATACGGCATTTTCAACGGCGAGGGTGACGATCACGATAGTGTAATTTTCGTTGGCGAGGAGAAGTTCCTTGCCGACATTACTGAGGAAACAGACTCTGATGAAGAAGATTGACCTATACCGCACCGTTGGGAGAGGCTACGAAAGATTCTGGAATTTTCGCGGAAGATACCGCGTTATCAAGGGCTCTCGTGCTTCGAAGAAGTCGAAAACGACGGCGCTTTGGTATATTTATCATTTACTGAAATATCCGCTTGCAAATCTTTTGGTGGTACGACGCACTTACGCGTCTCTTGAGCGTTCGTGCTACACGGAGCTTAAATGGGCGGCTGAGCGGCTCGGTGTGCTGAAAGAATTCGAATTCAAAACATCCCCTCTCGAAATAACGAGAAAAATCACGGGGCAGAAAATCTTTTTCAAAGGACTCGACGATCCGATGAAGCTTACGTCCATTTCGGTCTCAAGGGGAGTTTTATGCTGGCTTTGGTGCGAGGAGGCTTTTGAGATCTCAGACGAGGCTGACTTTGATATGATAGACGAGCTTATAAGAGGGTACGTACCTACCGGATATTTCAAGCAATTGACGGTAACTTTCAACCCTTGGAACGAAGGGCACTGGCTTAAGCGGCGCTTCTTTGATGCGCCCGAGTCGCCCGACGTTTTACGGATGACGACGACCTACAAGACCAACGAATTTCTTGACGAGGCTGACATTACGCTTTTCGAGACCATGAAGCGTGAACGTCCCGAACGTTACCGAACGGCGGGACTCGGCAAATGGGGTGCTGTCAGCGGTCTCGTTTATCCTTCGTACGAAATACGGGAATTCGACCGCGATATTCTTGTAAAGCATGGCTTTTTGCCGGTGCTTGGTCTTGATTTCGGCTACACCAACGACCCTACCGCTCTTTTTTGCGGTCTTTTGTCTACGGAAAGGCGGGAGCTTTTCGTTTACGACGAAATATACGAACGGGGACTGACCAACGATCGTCTTGCGGCGCTTATCAAGGGGCGCGGCTACGGGAGATGCCGCATCGTTGCCGATTCAGCAGAGCCGAAATCTGTTGACGAGCTTCGATCCATGGGGATAAGGCGCATCGTGCCCTCGTCGAAGAGGCATGGCAGCATTCTTTCCGGAATAGACACCGTGGCACGCAACCACATCGTAATATCGCCTGTTTGTAAAAATTTTATCGGAGAGATACGCGGTTACGTTTGGGACACGGACAGCAGCGGCAACGCCGTCAACCGTCCGGTCGGAAAAAACGATCATTTGATGGATGCGATGCGTTACGCCGTTTCCGATGCGACGAGCGGTATGAACTTCAGTTTTTGACCGTTTTACGTTATCTCTTTTCCGAGCATCAGAAATACGCAATCTTACCGCGACAGGAGGAACTGCGGTTTAATGAAACACATAACAAATTCTTATTTAAGTATGCTTTCGGCGGAAACTGCTTCCTTTCTTGCATCCCACGCAAGAAAGGAAGCTCGTGACGCAAAGCGATATTATCGCGGCGAACACGACATTCTGCGACGTCATCGTACCGCTATCGGAGCTGACGGCGACGTTATAAATCTTGACAAGCTTCCCTGCACCCGTATTGTAAACAATCAATACGGGAGGATAATAGACCAGAAGGTAAATTACTCATTGGGAAAGCCGTTCACACGCAACGTGCCCGACAAGGCTTTTTCCGCTGAAATAAAAAAATATTTCGGCAAGGAGGGGCAGCTGCTCTGGCGTCTTGCCGCCACCGAGTCTATGGGATGCGGTATTGCCTGGCTTCACCCTTACATCGATGAGAAGGGCGAACTGAAGCTTTATTTATTCGACTCGGCCAACTGCTTGCCATTCTGGCACGACGCAGCACACACGAAGCTCGATATGCTTTTGCGCGTTTCCCCCGAAGAATACTACGAGGGTAAAAAGCGATGCGTAAAAAAGCGCGTTTTCGTTTACACCTGCAACGGAACCGAAGAATATGAATACCGCGGTGGCGAGCTTCGTTTCGTTGCTGACACGCCATATCATTTCAGGGATAACGATGGTGAGTGTTACAGATGGGACCGTGTTCCCGTTATTCCGGTAAAGTATAACGCCGGAGCGATCCCGATGATAAGACGGGCAAAATGTATTCAGGATGCACTCAACGAGCTTCAATCCGATTTTTGCGACAATATGTCGGAAAACAGCAGAAACACCGTTCTGGTACTGAAGAATTTTGACGGTGAGGATCTGGGTGAATTCAGACGCAATCTTGCCGCTTACGGAGCTGTGAAGGTGCGCTCCGATGGAGGCGGCGAGGGCGGCGTTGATACTCTTTCGATAAAGGTGGATGCAACGAACTACGAAACGCTGAAGAATCAGCTTTCCGAGGCTTTGGTGGAATGCTGCCGTGGCTTTGATTCCAACGATTCGCGTCTCGGAAGCAATCCTAACCGGATGAACATTCTGGCGATATATTCCGACATTGATCTTGACGCAAACGGCTTTGAAGCAGAGCTTGGATGCGCGATCGACGAATGGATAGGCTACATCCGCTCTTATCTTTTCTACACGGGTAAAGGAGATTTTCGCTGTTCCGAAGCCGAGATACGCTTCAACCGCGATCTTTTAGTGAATGAGGCTGCGGCTGTCGGAGCGCTCAATTCATCCGCTGATATTTTATCAAAACGCACCCTCGTTGCGTCTCACCCTCTCGTTCACGACGTTGACGACGAGCTGGAACGACTCGGACTTACATAAAATTACACCGTGATACAAGTTGATTTTCACTAAAAGGAGCCTATTAATGAATATTGATTTTTTGATTGATCTTGGCATTGAGCCTGCCAACGCAGAAATTATACTTGCAGCCTTATCCGAGGAGTTAGACACCGTGACCTCTGATTACGAAAGACGACGTCTTGAGGATAAATACCGCTTTGCCGTTGAAAGCGCGCTGGAGCGCGCCGGTGCACGAAACACCCGCGCTGCCTCTGCTGTGCTTGGCTACGAATGGGACGGTGAGGACTTTGACGGGACACCGTCAGGTCTTTCCGAGGCGGTGTCATCTCTTAAAGATAGTATGCCCTTTCTTTTCGGGAGCGACGAGACGAAGAACGAGACGACGGTATACACCTTCGTGGGGATCTCTCCCGTTGAGGCTTCTGATGATATCTCCGATACGGGAGAGCTTTCATACAGCGAATATATGAGACTGTACAAATGATCTGCGGAACGCTTGATAATGCGACCGCGAAATTAATTACATACTAAATAAATTTTATGCCGTTATGAACGGCAGAATGGAGAAATATATGCAGGGACAGTTTGATTCTAAAATTTTTGATTCGGCAGTATTCGGCGATTACGTTGGCCGTGTACCTACCTTGAAGACGAGAGAGCTGCTTGCTCGCCGAGTTTTCGTCGGCAACAGCGAGATCCGTTCCCTTTTCCGCGGTGCAGGCAATGCTGCTTACGCCAAGGTACCTCTTTACGGCGCGATTTCAGGCGTTGCTCAGAACTATGACGGTGTTGGTGACATCACTCCTCAGAAAACTCCGTGTTACGAGTTCGGCGCCGTGGTGATCGGCCGCGCAAACGCATGGAGCGAGCGCGATTTTGCTTGTGACATTGCGGGCGTTGACTATATGGACACCGTTGCCGAGCAGGTTGCGGAATACTGGGAGGAGGTTGACGAAGCAACTCTTCTCTCCATTCTCAGCGGTATGTTTGCCGATGGCGGCGATGAAGCGAAGGCTGATTTCGTTGACGCCCACACCTACGATATTACCGGCGAGGAGATCCCCCAGATCAGCGCCACCTCTCTCAACGCGGCGATCCAGCGCGCTTGCGGCTCTGCAAAGGGCAAGTTCCGTGCCGTACTTATGCACTCCGCCGTTGCAACCAACCTTGAGAATCTTCAGCTCATGAATTATCTCACCTACACTGACAAAGACGGTATCACCCGTGATCTTTCGATCGGCACATGGAACGGCAAGTCCGTCATTATTACGGACAGTCTCCCCGTATCAAAGGACGGCGACGGCAACACGGTATACACCACCTACGCGCTTGGCGAGGGTGCTTTCTTCTACGAAAACATCGGCGCAAAGGTGCCCTACGAGATGCATCGTTCTCCCGCTGAGGAAGGCGGCTGTGACATTCTCTATTCCCGTCAGCGCAAGGTACTTCACCCCTTCGGCTTCGACTACGTGAAGTCCTCTCAGGCGACGCTTTCCCCCACCAACGATGAACTTTCCGACGGCGCCAACTGGGAGCTTGCCACCAGCGAAAACGGCGATGTTATCGACGAAAAGCTCATTCCCGTTGCGCGTATCATATCTCTCGGCTGATGAACTATCGCGGAAAGATAAAAGCGGGGATAGAAAAACGGCTTATCTCCCTTCACATCTCTCCCCGCGAATGTGATCTGGGCATACTTGATACCATCATTGATTCCGTTACGGATGAGATACTGCTTATTTGCGCGATAGAGACATTGCCCGACGAGCTTCTGGAGTCTGTTGCCGATATTTCGGCTGCCGATTATGCAGAAGCGTCCCTTCTTGGCGACGGTGGTGCAAAGGGAGCCGTCACCTCGAAAAGCGACGGTGATCTTTCGCTCAAATACGCATCCGGCACGACGGAGCTTGAACGCAAGCTTTCAGCGTGTGGCAAAATGCGCTGCCGCGGTCTTGACAGAGCGAAAAAATACAGGAGGATACGCTGGTGAAAAGAGACGCTGATTACGGCTTTTTCAGTGCTTTAAAAAATTCTCTTTCAACGTTATCAAGCGTTATCACATCGGCAGGTGCAATACCTGCCGATGCTCCAGAGGGGACGCTTTTTCTTTCGACGGATAAAATATACTCCGATGGCAGCGGTGAATGCACGGTGTCTTTCAGGATCCGATATTTTTCACCGGATATGATGCTCGGTGACGATGGAGGTATACTCAATGCTATCGGACGGATCACGCTTGGCGGTCGGGAACTGACCGTACAGAAGTACGAGTGCCGTCATTGCGGACGGTATTTTGATGTAACAGCCGCTTATTCGTTTCCGTCGCTCTTTTTCGAATACGGCAGCAACGGCGAAAGTCCCATCACGATGGCGTCCGTTGACGTAAAAATAACGCTTGGCTGAGGTGAAAATGGATATTTACGGATCGAAAACAAAAGTATCGGATCTTATTATTGGACATAACGCACGAAACGGAACCGTTTCGGTCGTTCTTGACACCGGATGGGGTCCTTCGGGTGAGATCATAGAATTCACCGATCCTTTCGCGCTTAAAAGTCAGCGTTTATTCAGCGATACTGCGAGAGACGCTCTTTCCGATATACTGAAAAGAGCCTCGCGCGTTTACTGTTGCCGCCCTCACGGAGGCGAATACGCCATATCAGTTATCGGGCGCGCAAAATACAAGGGCACCTCCGGCAACAGAATAACCGTCAGTGTCAAGGAAACCGACGGCGTTTTTTTGATCACGACTTACGTTGACGGTGCTATCGTTGACGATCAGAGCGTACCGAGCGGCTGCCGTCCTGCCGATAACGATTACGTTATATTTTACGATTCAGAGATATTTATTACGTCTGGCATTCCTTTCACGGGCGGGCAGGATATGATCATAAATGAATTCAACTACAAAGAGTGTCTTGACACATTGTCTACGGTAACGTCTGATATTATCGTATCCGGTGAAACGAGTGCGCCGATCGTTGCCGTATTTTCGGATTTCATCGAAGATATTCGCGGTAACGGCGGAACTATAAAGGGAGTCACTGCGGCTGAGATCTCAGCACCCGGCTCCGCTGCGATCACGTCGGTTGCCTGCTGCGGCGGTGACAGAGGAGCGATATATTATATTGCCGGTCTTCTGGCGAGTCTTCCATTTTACCGAAGCGCTGTAGGAGAAAGATACGAAGGCTCCTTTGATCCCGCCGCCTTTGACAACGAGCATGCTGCAGCCACGGTGCCTTACAACAGGCTCGTTCTTGCCTACACAAACGGCGACGCTTACGTTATCAGGGATAATAACAGCTCCGAGGATACCAAGCTTGCCGACAATTTTAAGGTGAGACTGAAAGATGAAATGCTGCGCAGGATAAACGGCATTTTCAATGATCGCTATCTTGGCGTGGTTCGAGCCAATGGTGCAGGAGTTTCTTATCTGCAAAAGGATATTGCTGATTCACTTTCGGAGCTTTATTGCAGATACGGTATATCTTCAACTGCGCCTACGGTTTCGGTTTCCGCCGATGAAGGCGGTGCTGTATCTGTATCGGTCACAGATGCACACATCTCGCGTCCTAACGGAATTATGATATCTGCATCTCTATAAAACGGAGGCTTTATGAAGATCATTAAATATCTATTTCTACGCACGATGCGTGTAAAAGGAGGACACGATGAAGCTTTATCTTTACATTGACGGCACTCTTATGCCTATGCCACCGTCATCTGTATCCGTCATTTCCGAAGGAGGTTCTGACTACATAACGATCTCGGACGGGAGCTATCACGTTTTTGCCACACCTGCTGCACCCGTAAAAATTTCTCTTGAGCTTACGGTATCCGATGCTCCGTCCGAACACGTATACGGTGACAGCGTACTTGTCACTCCCGATCTTGTAAGTGATCACTTTATGTCACGCTTGGCAGTTCCCTTTGAGCTCGTGCTTTTGGGAGTTGACGATGAGGACCGAGTTATATGCGACATAAACATGACGGTCATTTCGGAAGAGATGATGAGCGTTTATCACGAGGGCGGCGTAACAGTAACTATCAAAGCCCGTCGTTACAAAACGGCAGAGGTGTCAGGTTGAAAAGATCGGCGCTATATATAAACGGAAGCCCTGTTATTCAGTCCGGAGATGCCTGCTACAATACCCGACGCGGACTGAATCCGGGCAGATTCACTTTCAAGTCTCTTGACAAGGTGGCTGTCGGAGACAGCGTAATATTCTATGGAGAAGGCAAAAGCATTTTCAAGGGAACGGTATTCACGGTTTCTAAAACGAACAGCGGATACGAATGTCTCGCCTATGATCTTTTGCGATATTTCAAAAACAAGACGACGATACTGTACAGTGACAAGACCGCAGGCGAGCTTCTGACTATACTTTGTAACGGCTACGGGATCCCAACGGGCGTGATAGCTGACACAAGAATGAAGATAAGCGCGCAGATCGACGACGGACGCGAGCTATTTTCCATAATCGGAAATGCGCTGTCGCTTACGTCTTTGGCAGGCTATGGCGACTACGTTTTATACGACGACTTCGGCAAGATATGTCTGTCCGACGCTGATTCGCTTAATCAGGGGATCGCCATATATCCTCATATATGCCGTGAATTTACCGTGACCGAAAGCATTGACGAAAACGTTTACAATGACGTTTCTCTTATAGAAGCTACTGAAAACGGGCGTGTTTATCATCAGTTCAGGGATGACGGCTCAATTGCAAGATACGGACATCTGTCATATCTCGGAACTTTATCATTCGTTGAAAACGCGACGGCTACCGGCACCGGAATACTCTCTTCGTCTGCTCTTCCGCTTACGACTGTCAAGTGTGAGACTATCGATCTCGTTATGCCGATCCGCAGCGGTGCTGCCGTTGATGTTCTGATAGGTGACGAAAAAAAGCGTATGATATGTGAAGAGTCGGAGTTGATATACGGCCTTTACGGTTCATCAGCGAAGCTTACGCTCTCATCCGTGTAAAGGAGACTGATTATGCAAAGCAAACGAACAGACGTAATCGATAAAAACGAAATCTCAGCCGATATTATCTGCGGAACCGTCAGCAGCACTTCACCTTTATCGGTTCGCATCGATCCGACTCTTATCGTAACTGAGCCGCGTATCATCGTTCCGAAGCACGTCACCGGCAGTGATGAAGCCGCGCTCGTAGACGGTGTTGAAGGAACGGTATCCTTCCGCGACAAGCTTACAGCAGGAGCGAAGGTCGTTATGTTCCGTGCCGTTGGCGGCGAAAAATATCTTATCGTTGGTGTTATCGGTGATTGAATGAAAGGAACACATATAAATGAAGACATATTCACTGATCAAAGACGGCGACGGATTCCGTCTTGCGGGGACCGTCTCAGGTATTGACGCAGGACTTCTCAACATATTTTTAATGCTCGAAACAGAACGCGGCGAACACCCTATTTATGACAGATCCTATGGCATATCACGCAGAATTCTTTATTCCGCGCGCATACCTTACGCGGTTTCGATGCTCAAACGGCAGATCACCGAGGAGGTGGAGAAACGCTGCGGAGATGACTTTAAGGTATCGGATATATCTGCCGTCTTCGACGAAGGTATCCTAAAGCTGACGGTACATCTGAATACACACGAAAATCAAAAAACATTAACGGAGGTCTTTAATGTTTGAAAACAAAAGCTTTGAGAACATTCTCTGCGATATGCTTGCCGCCGCGCCCGATGACATTGACACGGCATGCGGCTCTATCTTTTACGATGCGGTTGCTCCGGTGGCAGCGGAGCTCGCCAAGCTATACTCACTCTGTGACGGCATAGCCAACGACGTCTTCCCAGATTCTGCATCCGAGACCGCGCTTTTGCATCACGCTTCGATCCTCGGGATCAAGCGTGAGCCTGCAACGTACACCCGTATAAACGGTCAATTCAACGTTGCGATCCCCGATGGGGCGAAATTCTCGCTCAACGAATACACATACAGCCGCGGCGACGCTGTTTACTCGTCAGCAGGTTATTACATTTACGAGCTGACGTGTGACACTGCAGGATCAAAGCCTGCGCTCAGAACTTCCGGCGACCTGATCCCGCTTTCTTATATTGAGGGACTGTCCGTATCAAAAGCCATCTCCGTCATTTACAGAGGCGCGGACGAAGAAGACACCGACTCACTTCGAGAGCGTGTTTCCACGGCGTTGACAAACGTTTCTTACGGGGGCAACAAGGCAGATTACATCAACTCCGTAAAGGCTGTTGATGGAGTTGGCGGTGTGAAGGTGCATCCAGCCTGGAACGGAGGCGGAACTGTCAAAATAGTGCTTCAGGCAGTTCACGGAGGTGCGCCTTCGGCTTACGTTATCTCTGCTGTAAAATCACTTCTCGATCCCGATATGTACTCCGGTGAGGGCGCAGGAGTTGCCCCCGTCGGTCACAAGGTAACGGTTACGGGGGCGACCGAATATCCCGTTTCCGTTGAAACGAAGCTTACCTTTGCCAACGGATGGGACGCTGACACGGCGGCGCCTTACATTACGGATGCGGTTAAGACTTACATCGATTCCGTTGCGTCAAAATGGGAAGTGACGGAGGTTCCCGTTCTTCGCATCTCACAGCTTGAAAGCTACATCCTCGCTTCCGGTTGCGTTGACGACGTTACGAACACCAGGTTTTATTCCGTTTCCGACGGCACATACGTTACCGGTAACATCACGCTTGGTGAGGATCACGTTCCCGTTTTCAAGGAGGTGACGGTGCTTTGATGCAAAAAAGCTACCTTTCCTATTTACCGCCCATATTTTCGGAGATACGTGAGTTTTGCGCCATCGGAGACGTGGTGGATACATTTATTGCCGCAGCATACGAGGACGTGGGCGGAATGCTCGACGGCTTCTTCGTGAACACTGCCAAAGGAGATTGGCTGAAGCGGCACGAAAAGCAATACGGAGTGATGCCGAAAAGCTCCGAGACCGAGGACGAACGCAGATTCCGGCTTATGACGATGACGGCAGGCGAGCTTCCCTTCACTATGCGAAATCTCAAGCGAAAGCTTGACGTTTTATGCGGCAAGAACGGCTATTCGGTTGTTGCGGACGCGGGAGCGTGTTCCCTTTCCGTGAGCGTTTCGCTTGCGTCGGAGGAAAAGGCAGGGCTTCTCTATGATATGCTCAGGCGTATCACTCCCGCAAATCTGACGCTTACGATCGAAAATAAGTAACCCCGGCAAAAGCCTCTGCGGAGATATTCCGCAGAGGCTTTTTGCCGCACAACTATCCGTTGTAAAAACACGCTTGCGGTAAACTTTGCGGTTCTTGAAAGCACGTAGGAGGTTTGCTATAATAGGATCAAGATAAGCGCTTATCACACTTTACGAAACGAAGGTGATACTATGGACATCAACTTAAAAGACAAATTGCGTTCACTTAGAGTCGGAAAAGGCATCACACAGGAAGCTCTTGCCAACCATCTTGGAATCACCCCTCAATCCGTTGGTAAGTGGGAGCGAGGCGAAGGCTTTCCCGATATAACCTTACTGCCCAAAATAGCATTTTTCTTTGACGTAACCATCGATGAACTGCTTTCTGTGGATCAAATAAGAATCGAGGAAACGATCTCCGAATATCAGCGGCAAAGCAAGATCTGCCGTCAAAACGGTGAAAATCAGAAAAACCTTGAAATATGGGAAAAGGCGTATTCCGAATTTCCAAATGATTGCCGTGTTATCGAAGGACTTATGCAAGCTATAAACAGAGATGCGGTGTATCCCTGCCCAAAAGCAGAGGCGGAACGTATAATTGCTCTCGGAGAGGAGCTTTTGCAAAGATCAAACGACACGGAACAAAGAAAAAGTGCCATACAGCTGCTATGTTATACCTATGAAAATATTGACATGGAAAAGGCGCTGTATTATGCCGATATGGGCGGCTCCTTTCACACGACGAAGGATGATCTCAGATGTGCGATCCTTGACGGAGAAGAGGGCGTTGAAGCTTGTCAGAGCTATATAATGTCCCTTATCCGCACGGCAGCGATGACGGCAACGGGTATGATCTATAAAGCGCCATTTTCACCCGAAGAAGCCATTGAAGCATACACATTTGCAATCGACATACTCAAGCGTTTGTTTTCAGACGGCAACGTAGGCTTCGGCGCTTACGATCTATCGCGTTACTACTGTGGGATCGCATTCAGGTATGCGGAAATGAACGACAGTGAAAACACGTTAAAAGCACTCGAAGAATGCGCATGGTACAGTGTTATCGCCGCTGAGCTGAAAGATATGGATTACACGGCGCCGATGATGAACCGCATGAAGCACAAAACGGACAGCGTTGTGAAAAATTACAAGGGCAGTGTCTGTGCTAACAGATTGCAGTCTCTCGCTGACGGTAGATTTGACTTCATACGAGACAACGAAAGCTTCAGAAAGGTCGCTGAGGACCTTGAAAAACACGCATAAAACAAAAAACACCGCAAATTCAAAATGCGGTGTTTTCGTTTAATTGGGGATGCCGAGGACGAAGCAGCGGTATTCTTGTATTTTGTCAGTTTCTGAGACTATGGATAGGTGCGGGAATACGACCGCCGCGGCCGATGAAACGCGCAGGGGAATAGGTATTCACGGGCATAACGGGTGCTCTGCCGAAAAGTCCGCCGTAGTTCACCTCGTCGCCGATAGTCTTGCCGATGGCGGGAATGAGGCGAACAGCCGTCGTTTTATTGTTCACGACGCCGATGGCGATCTCGTCGGCGATGATGCCGGAGATCACCTCGTCGGGGGTATCGCCGGGGATGGCGATCATATCAAGACCGACGGAGCATACTGCCGTCATAGCCTCGAGCTTTTCAAGAGTAAGTGCGCCTATGGACGCGGCTTCAATCATACCTGCATCCTCGGAAACGGGAATGAAAGCGCCGGAAAGACCGCCCACATGGGAGCTTGCCATAACGCCGCCCTTCTTCACGGCGTCGTTCAGCATTGCGAGAGCTGCGGTGGTGCCGCAAGCGCCGCAGCGCTCAAGTCCTATCTCCTCAAGGATATATGCAACGGAGTCGCCGATAGCAGGAGTGGGTGCGAGAGAAAGGTCTACGATACCGAAGGGAACGTCAAGCATTTTGGACGCTTCCGTTGCGATTAGCTGACCCACACGTGTTATCTTGAAAGCGGTACGCTTGATAGTTTCTGCGATAGCGGTAAGGTCGCAGTCGCCCGCACGCTTGATGGCGGCGGCAACGACACCGGGACCTGATACGCCCACGTTGATAACGCGCTCGGGCTCGCCCGTGCCATGGAATGCGCCCGCCATAAAGGGGTTATCCTCGGGAACGTTTGCGAAAACGACAAGCTTTGTTGCGCCGATGGAATCGCGGTCCTTCGTGAGCATTGCGGCACGCTTCACGATGGTCCCCATCTTGGCAACGGCATCCATATTGATACCCGCCTTGGTGGAGGCGACGTTCACAGATGAGCAAACGCGGTCGGTCTCAGCGAGAGCCTCCGGGATGCTTTCTATCAGAAGGTCAGCACCGTTAGTTGCGCCCTTCTGCACCATTGCACTGTAACCGCCGATAAGGTTCACACCGATGCTCTCGGCGGCGCGGTCGAGTGTTTTTGCAAGCTTTATAAGGTCATCGGTGGAATGAAAACCACCTGCCATATACGAGATGGGAGTGACAGATATGCGGTTGTTTATGATCGGAATACCGTAGCGGCTCTCAAGCTCGGAGGTCACAGACATAAGACGGCCTGCACTTTTTGTGATCTTATCATAGATCTTGTTGCAAAGACGGCCGATATCGTCGCTCTGGCAATCGTAAAGAGAGATGCCCATAGTGACCGTTCTGATGTCGAGGTTCTCCTCGCGTATCATATTTACGGTTTCCCTTATTGCCTTTACGTTAAGCATAATAGTGTTGCTCCTTTATCAGATCTCGTGCATGGAATTGAAGATATCCTCGTGCATCACGCGGATGTCAAGGCAATTTTCAGCACCGAGCTTTTCGATCTCAATCCTGAATTCGTCGAAGCTCTTGGAAAGGGAGTCAACGTCCACGATCATGATCATAACGAAATACTCGGAAAGCACTGACTGAGTGATCTCGTTTATATTCACGTTACACTCGGCACAAGCAGCGGAAACGCGTGCAATAATGCCGACGCTGTCCTTACCTACAACAGTTACTACTGCTTTCATTATACAAGTCTCCTTAAATTTTATGATACGCTATATTCTACAATATTTCGCCACTGTTTGCAACAGATCAAGGCAAAAAAAGTCCTGCCCTCCGAAAGTGAGTGACTATGCACGTCGATCGCGGCAAAAAAACAGTTGTAAACATAAATTGTTCACAATTTGTCAACACTGTTTTCATCCATGTCACAAATCCACCCGATTATATGCTATAATATAGTCGACGCGGCACCGCCGCTAATTAAATACAGCATAAAGAGGAAAACCTTATGAATTACCGCGATTTTGGAAAGACCGGAGAAAAGATATCCGCGCTTGGCTTCGGCTGTATGCGTTTCCCTGAATACAAAGAGGACGAAAAGAATTTCGTTGATCAGGACAAAGTAGACGAAATGATCGGTTACGCTTACGAAAACGGCGTAAACTATTTCGACACCGCCCCATACTACTGCAATTCCAACAGCGAAGCTGCTCTCGGACATGCAGTTAAGAATTTCCGCGACAAGATCCTTTTATCCACCAAGTGCCCCATGGACAAGGGTATGGGTGCCGACGGATACCGCAAGCACCTTGAGCGCAGCCTCTCACGTCTCGGAACCGACCACGTTGATTTCTATCATTTCTGGGGCATCAACCGCGGTACCTTCGATACCCAGATCGTCCCTGAAGGACTTCTTGAAGCAGCCGCGAAGGCAAAGGAAGAGGGTCTCATCCGACACATCTCCTTCTCCTTCCACGATCATCCCTCTGCGATCAAACACATCGTTGACACCGCGGAAGCCATGGGCGTTAAGATGGAATCCATGCTCTGCCAGTACAATCTTCTCGACCGTGCAAACGAGGAAATGATCAAATACGTTAACGAAAAGGGTCTCGGCACCGTTGCTATGGGTCCTGTCGGCGGCGGCCGCCTTGCAGCTCCCACCGACCTTTATGCAAAGCTCACGGGCAAGCCTTCCATCGCCACCTACGAGCTTGCGTTCAAGTTCTGCCTTGGTAACCCCAACCTGAACTGCGCTCTTTCCGGTATGCAGAATCTCGATATGGTAGAGAAAAATATCAGGGTCGCCTCCGACGACACCGCTTTCTCAGAGAAAGAATGGGAACAGCTCGGCGTTGCTATGGAAGAGGTCAAGAAGTTCTCCGAGCTTTACTGCACCGGCTGCAAGTACTGCCAGCCCTGCCCTGCTGAAATAAACATTCCCCGCATCTTCGAGATGTGGACGTACTACAACGTATACGGTCTCAAGGATCACGCAAAGAATATGATGCGCGATTATATCCGCCATGGCGGAAAGACCTTCGACGACTGTCTCGATTGCGGCGCTTGCGAATATAAGTGTCCTCAGCGTCTCGCTATCCGCGAAAATCTCGAAAAGGTCTGCAAGATACTTTCCGAATAAGAATAGCGGCAAAAAGCCTCCGATAAAGGAGGCTTTTTTATTTCTCAGCGTATATCTCCCATTTTTCCGTGGGATTTTGGGGACTGAGGAAGCTGTAGACCTCCCCGTTCGCGTATGTAACGGAAGCTATCGGAGACGCACCGTAATCGGCGCTGCTTCTCATAACGGGACCATGGATGCCGAAAATGATCCTCTTGGCGTTGGCGGCAAACTCCATCGCTTCGTAAAGAAGCTCGCTTTCGTGAACCGAAGACGAAACGTAAAGAAACTCTTCACGAGGACTTTCTGCAGAAAGTATAACAACGGGATGCGTTGACCTCTTTATCGTTGCCGTGTCGCTTCGGATCGAAACGCTGCCAAAGGCGATGCCGTCGCCGCGAGCATAGGTTTCCACGGGGACTCCGTATCTTTCCGCTACGGCGGAAATAGCTGTGAAGTATTGCAATTCATCGTTCGTTTCAGGCATCGGTATCAGCAGCTTTTCAACGTACGTACTGCCGCAAAGCTTCCCCACTGACCGGATATGCTTTTGATGAAGGTGCGTCAGCATATAAGCGTCGATACGATATATAGATGAAGCTCCCGATTCACGTACACCGCCATAAACTGCACCGTAGCTGCCGTCGGTAATGTCGCACACGATCACGGAGGTACCGGACCTTACCGTTATCACTTCGTTTTTGCCTTGACGGAAATACGAAATATCCGTTTCGGAAGTGCTGTGCACATATACCGTGACTCCACAGCCAAGTGCTATAACGAAGGTAAACAGCAAAATCGACACCGTCTTCGCCGTTTTACGCTTACACATTAAGACAGCGCACAAAGCCAGCGACGTCAATATAACAGCAACAGCAGTCACAATACCGTCATCAGGCAGAGTCACAACGGCACCGTCCACATTTGACATTAATTCAGCGCACCGCGCGGTGAGACGGCAAGTATAAGCGGCAGGATAGGCAAAAAGCTCTGAAATGGGTGCGATCTTATAAAAGATAACTGCAAAGGGCGAAAGATAAAGGATCAGGGTCACCGGCAGGGACAGCACCAGCGTTGCCAGGGGCGACAGCCACGATATGTTTCCAACGCGGATCCACATTACGGGAAGAGTGAAAATAAGTGCATACACCGACGTCAAAAGAGACGTTAAAAATGTTTTCCCGCGCTCCGGCCTCGCGCCTGTCACGACATGATCGGCATAGATGCAGGCAAGCATAGCTGAAAATGAAAGTAACAGTCCCGTTTCCGCCGCTGCAAAAGGCGACGCGGCTATTATAAGGGCGACCGAAAGGAAAAGGGCGGTCACTCTGTCGGGTTCCTTGCCAAAGAAAAACGACATATAATATACGATCAGCATAATCCCCGCTCTCATTACGGAAGATGAGAAACCCGTCAGTCCCATATAAACGATGACGGACAAGACAAGCAGGAGCACGCGCAGATTCTTATGTAACAAAAGCTTGCGCAGCAGAGCTTCGAGTCCTCCTATCAGCACGGAAAGATGAAGACCGCTGACCGCAAGCAGATGTACGGCACCGATATATTTGAAATCCCGCAAAAGCGTGGGAGAAAGCGTGCTTCTGTCTCCCGTCAGCAGCGCGGACATCATACCATTGTCACCACCCACAGCCTCGGATATAACGAACAGCCTCGCCGCTATACGCCGCCGTACCGACGACAGGAAAGATGCGACGCCTCTCTTCTCACCCGTAACGGTAACGTCAGCGCTATCCTCAATACCGGAATATGCAATCACGCCACGGCTTAAATAATATAACTCGTCCTTCCCGTCGAGCGTATCTTCGACAAGCTTCGTTTCAGCGGTAAATTCAATCTCGTCGCCAACGGAGAGTCCTGCCGAAAATTCCGTTTCAAGCAATGTTTTATACGTGATGCCGTGAGCCTTCACGCGAACGGCGTACGCACCGCCGTAGACCTTTTCGTAAAACACCTCGGTAACGGTGCCGTTATGAGTCTCGGAGCCTTCTGCGGATGCGATAACACGGCGCTTATCGTCTATAGCGGCACAGGAGATCAAAGCTGCTGATACGGCAGCCACAGCACACATAACTGCCATCATACGGTATCGCGCAAGCTTATCGGCGAAAAAGAAGGACAGCACCGTGAATAATACTGCTGCCGCTGTCACCGCAGCGGTAAAGATCTTCTTCGTTAATACGTCAGCCGTGACAAGCGTCACCGACGTCAAAATGAAAATGAAGCACAAAAGAGCCGTCGGTCTTTTCTTAAAAATCTCCATGCCGTCAGCTCACCGGCAGAAGCTTACGCTTCCGCATATATTGCTTCAAAGCGGCGAATGCAGACACTGCAATATACGCCGAAAGGTCCACAAAAACGACGGATGCGCCCGCGGGAAGTCCGAAGGAGCAGGAGATAACAAATCCAAAAAGGAAACAAGAAACCGAAAACACAACCGCTGCCAGCATTACTCCGCGAAAGCTTTTACATATACGCATTGCAGTCAATGCGGGAAAAACGATAAGCGCCGAGATCATAACGGAGCCGATGAGTTTAAGCCCCACCACCACCGTCACTGATGTGAGCGCCGAGATCATCATACTGTAAAAGCGCGCTTTTATTCCCGTTGCTGCGGCGAAGGTCTCGTCGAAGGTAACGGCAAAGATGCGGTTATAAAATAAAGCAAACACCGCGATAACGGCAACGGAGAGACCGATGGAAAGATAAAGGTCTTTGTCAGTGAGCGTAAGCACCGAAGCTGAGCCGAAAAGGCTTGAGCACATATCCGCCGTATAGCCGGTGGTAAAGCTGAATATAAGAACGCCGACGGTGATCATTCCTGTGGAAACGACGGCGATGGCGGCGTCGCCGCTCATTATCCCCCGTTCTGCCAGCCACATCAGAAGAAGGGACGTGAGCATTACAATGGGAATGGATATTTCCATTGTAAATTCTCCTGTCGCGTCGAGTACCGTTGCAATGGCGAGAGCGCCAAAGCCTGCGTGGGCAAGTCCGTCTCCTATATTTGACATACGGCGAAGCACCATCGTCACACCTAAAAGTGAAGCGCAGAGCGATACCAGCGCACCAACTATTGCAGCACGGATGATAATGCCGAAAAGGATCGGCGAAAACAGCATATCAATGAAAGTCATATCATCATCTCCGATAGATTTATATGCAAAAATGCGTCAGACATTGCCGCCGGAAAAATTACGCCAGGTGTCAGAGGCAAGATATTCTTCCCTTGTGCCGTAAAACAAGGGATGTTTTTTCAAATGCAGAACGTGCGTAGCCGCCGTTGCAACGGCGGCAAGATCGTGGGACACCATTATCACCGTGATCTTTTGCTTTTGGTTCAGCTCGTCAATAACGGAATAAAGCTCTGCCGTCACAACGGGGTCGAGACCCGCGGCAGGCTCGTCCAAAAGGAGCAGGTCTCCCGTTGCCGCTAGGGCGCGTGCCAAAAGCACTCTCTGCTGCTGACCGCCCGAAAGCTCGCGGTAGCTTTTATTCTGAATGTCGTGGATGCGAAGAGCCGTCATTGCCTCGCAGGTGCGTTCGCGGTCCCGCTTCCTATAAAAAGGACGAAAACCGCCGCGTCCGAGACATCCCGAAATGACTATCTCATATACGCTTGCGGGGAAATCCCTTTGTATCTCCGTTTTTTGCGGCATATATCCAATGCTGCCGGCGGTGATGCCGTCGCCGTAGACGACTTCTCCGCGAATTGGCTTTATGAGACCTAAAAGTCCCTTTATCAGCGTCGATTTACCGGATCCGTTTTCACCGATCACGTAAAGATAATCGCTTTTTTCAAGGGAAATGTTGATATTCTCCGCCGCCACCGTGCCTTCGTAACCGAAGGCGGCGTTACTGCAAGTTATCACTGCCATTTAAGCTCCGTTCCGCCGCCGATGGCGGCATCGATATTTTTGCGATCCTCAGAACCGCACTTGTGCGGACTAACGGGTCAGGGGCCCGTTTGGCGGGGATCAGGGCGTGAAACGGTGAGCTTTCGATTTAGATAAGCTGCAATTTCACGCTGTTTACTCCAATGCAAGGCGCAGATTCTCAAGATTCACTCTCATAAGCGAAACGTAGGTGACGCCCGAGCTAAATTCATCCGCCGACACGTTGTGGCAGGAATGCAGGGTCAGCACTCCGCATCCCGTTGCCTCCGAGATGGCCCGTGCCGCAGCGCCGTCGGAATTTTCTATGATGAACACGTATTTTACGCCCTTTTCGATAACGATATCACATAGCTCCCCTATCTTTGCTGCAGTTGGCTCCTGCGACACGGAGCAGCCCGAAAGGGCGGCGTGATAGCTGAGTCCGTAGTGCTCAGTCAGATAGAGGAAAGGAAATCTGTCGGCAACGACTATCTCCTTTTTCGCGCTTTCCTGCGTAAGCTTCGTCAGCTCTTCGTCAAGGGAAGAAAGCTCGGCTCTGTATGCTTCCGCACGTTGGCGATAGGTGTCGGCGTTTTCGGGATCAAGCTCCACCATAAGCTCAAGTATTCCGTCAAATATCAGGATCGCGTTTCGGGGCGACGTCCAAACGTGCTCGTCAACGGCACACACGTCATTGTGACCGTGGCCATGGTCGTGGTCGTGACCGCCTTCTTCGGCGCATATTGGAGAAACGGCGCTCGAAACAGCATAGCTGTTAAGACCCGTCTTATCGAGGGACGAGACGATATCCTCCGCCCACGTGTCGACGCCGCCGCCCGTATAGATGAAAAGGTCGGCTTCACTTATAAGCGCCATATCGGCAAGAGTCGGCTCGTAGGTGTGGCTCTCGGCGGCAGGCGACAAAAGCATTTTGACGTTTACCTTGTCACCGCCGATGGCGCGGACGAAATCGTACTGAGGGAAGATCGTGGCAACAACGGTGAGCTTTCCGTCGTCCTCTGCCCCGTCACCGCAGGAAACGATGGCGAGAAGCACTGCTGTCAGGATCAATATGGATATCGCTTTTTTCACAGCTCAGTTCCCTCGCATTCACGGCACACGCCGTAGATGGTGGTGTGCACGGCGTCAACGCGAAAGCCGTGGTCGCTTTCTATGTGTCCTATCATATCTTCGATCACGTGGCATTCCGTGTGGAATATTTCGCCGCACTTCATACAGCGCAGGTGAAAGTGATTTTCACATTCACCCTGCCCTGCGTACTGATAAAGTGCGCCGTCGCGTCCGCCGGATACGTATTTTTTCACCTTCTCCTCCGCCGCGAAAGCGGCGAGTGTGCGGTATACCGTTGCCTCGCCAACGTCAATACCGCTTTCGTTTATTATGTCCTTCACGGAAAAGCATCTGTCTGCGTTAGCTTTCAAAAAGCCGAGAAGCGCTGCTCTCGGCTTCGTGGAATATTTCATTTTATTCATAGTTGTCATTATTGCCTTACGTTAATTTTGATAATCACTATCATTTTCAATAATACCACCGATCTTTCGATTTTTCAAGATGAATTTGATAATTATTATCAATTTGGCAAGTAACACTGACTATGATATACTGAAATCGCACCGATTTTGATGAAGGAGGCATGAAAATGGCATTTTCGGCATTTGTTATTTCTATTTTGGCGTTTGTATTATTTGTCGCCAGTGCCGTGATGTACTGCTGCATACCGCTGTCACACGTTGATCTCGCGCTTCAAAAGATCACCCCTCTCCCCGAAGGCGGCTATGAACTCGCGCCGTCAACGGACAATATCGGCAAGGTCACGCCGCACATTATAACCGTTGCCGTTCTCGTGATACTATCGGTTATTTTGCTCATTCTGCTTATAAAGAAAAGATCCGCCGCCGCAACTCTTGCCGCGTCGGTGATAGTTATAATAATTGCCCTTTTGATAAAGGACACGCAAACAGCCGAGTTCACGTTCATCAAAAGCACGCTTGGCATAAAAGGCGCCGCTGATGCGTTCGCGGTCTGCAAGTTCATTCCATTTGCCCTCGCCGCCGTCGCCGCGACGGTGTCACTGCTGTTAGGAAAAATATCGAAAAAACAAAAAACGCCTGATATCCCAGGCGTTTTTGTTGTATCCGTAGGGGAGGCGTTTTGCCTCCCGTTCTGTCTTCAAAATCGGGCACACGCGGGAGGGGAGACCCCTCTCCTACGATCGGCATTGCGCCATCGCAATCGGGCGGTTATTGTGTTTGGTCGTTCGTTTCGGCTTCCGCAAGCACTCTCGCGCGTTCCACGTATTCGCGGAAGCGATCTTCTTCGCGTACACCGTCAAACCATTCCCAGCCGGAGGCTGCGGTCATACCGTGATACATCCACTTATATCCCCACATATCATCATGGAACATATAGCAATAATTCCGTATCGTTTGCTTTTCACCGTCCGGAAAAACAACCTCGAAACCGTTCTTTATGATCTTCATACCGCCAAAAACCCAAAAGTTCCCCACTTCCATCGGTGTTTGATCGGGAATTGAAAACCATTTCGGATAAAGTTCAAAAGTTTTTTCAATATATGCATATCCGGCTTCGTTCCGCCCGCATCCAAACGATGAACAAGCAGCCGCAAAATGAAGATAAGCATACACCCCGCACCATGCCTGCGGAATCTCCCCGCCCTCTGCCAAAAACTCGACCATACGGATTCTGTATTCATGCCATGCGACAGATTTTTCAGGGGCAGCCCAATTACGGTGATCTCTGAACAAAAAATGCAGTAGTATCGCTAAGTTATTCAGGTCGTTTATTCGGCGGCTTGCATCGTGTTTCCCTTGATCCCACAAGCGAAGCTCCCTCATTTCATCAGAATATGATTTATAATCAAGCGCTCCAAGACGATACCACTTATCAAACTCCTCATCGTCACAAGTTATACACATACTACGTATCGCCTCTTCGCGATAGCCTTGATATGTGCATTTATCAATAATATTCTCACAACACTCTCGCATTACAGGAAGATATTGCTCTCGTTCATCACGTGATAACATCGGCACACGCCAAACAATATCGTACATGTAATAAAAATCATTTGGGTATTTTCGATGATACTCCAAGGCGACCTTCAATCCCGCCTCATAGCCATTAGTTTCTCGGTCGGCCTCAGTAGCTGTTTCGTAGTATTTATTAAAGGCTAACTCCTTGCTCACGTCATCGTTTCCGAGCAGCTCATCTATGGTCAATTCAAAATAGTTTGCGATACTCGGAAGCATAGTTATATCGGGATAGCCGCCGCGCTCCCAATTCGACACCGCCTGAGGGGACACACCGAGAGCCGCGGCAAGCTCCTCCTGCGTCATATTACGTTTTTTCCTTTCGGAAAGGATCACTTCGGGTATTCTCAATTCAGCCATCGTTATTTCTCCTTATGAAATGAATCAAGACTATGCGCACGTCCTGATCATATTATATCTTTCGCGTCGGGCAGAGTCAATAACGCCGTTTTGGCGAAAGACTCAAACACCGTTTGATTTTTTCGGACGTTGCTTGAGTTGTGATTGGAGAGAGCAAGCCCCTCCGCAAAAACAAAAAAACGCCTGAGGACTCAGGCGTTTTTATTTGTTTTCATCAATACCACTTTGCGCGGCGGCGTTTTACGACGTTGACGCAGATTATTATAGCGGCAACGGCGACGGCAAGGGTGGCGGCGGTAACGTACACGCCGGTGGGGAGTCCGCCCGTGATCTTAAGCTCCTCCCAGAGAGAGGAAACGAGGGAAAGTGTCTCGGTGTCAAGATTACGGTATCCGTATTCGTTAAGGGCTGCGGCAAAGTCGAAGCCTTCGGGATAGAGTATCTCCATTGCCTCCTCGCCCATATCCTCGATATAACCCTCATTCTGAAAAACGAGAGAGTTGGGGGATGCGTAATATATATACTCCGCATTTGCTATTGCAGGCTCGGGGGAAAGCATAAAATTGATGAAGAGGGCCGCGATCTCGGGATTTCCGCTTCCCTTGGGGATGCACATTGAATCAACGAAAACGTTGGTATGCTCAGGATAGAAGAAGCCGAGATCCTCGTTGATATCAAGCATTGTGAAGTAGTCGCCTGCGTAGTATGCAGATACGGCAGCCTCGCCCGATTCCATTTTATTATAGATCTCGTCCATTACGTAGGACTGAATGAGAGGCTTCTGCTCTAAAAGAAGTTCAACAGCGGCACGCCAATCCTCGGGATCAGTGGTGTTCACGTTCTGCTCCAGCATATACTGTGCCGTTGCAAATCCGTCGCGGGAATTGTTGAACTGCAGGATCTTGCCCTTATACTTTTCGTTCCACATAAGCTCCCAGCCGGTGCAGTCCTCGGGGTCTACCATAGTGGTGTTATAGATTATGCCTACGCGGCCGTAGGTATAGGGAACGGAATAGGTATCCGTGGGGTCGTAATAAAGACCGCGGAAGTCCTCGCCGATGTAATCGTAGTAGCATTCGGCGCCGTAGGACTCACAAACGGACTCGATATTAACGGGCAGAAGCAGATCCTCGGATATCATTCGCTCGATCATATAGTCGGAAGGAATGATAACGTCGTAATTGGAGGTACCGCCTGAGATCTTCGCATACATATCCTCGTTTGAAGGATAGGTCGTGTAGTGGACCTTCATGGGTCTGCCCGTCAGCTCCTCGTAATATTCCTCGAAGGCGGCGATAACGTCAAGAGAATCATCGGAGCCGTCGGAGATATACTCGCCCCAGTTGTAAACGAAAAGCTCGTCGCCTTCGTTTGCACCGCAGGAGCAAAGGATCAGCAGTGACAGGATAACGGTAAGGATCAGCACCTTTTTCACTGGTGTACCTCCCCTCTCTTGCGTCGAAGCTCACGGCGGCGGCGCTGTTCTGCGGCGGCAGATCTGCGACGCGCTCTTTCGTCGGAATTTTCGGTGAAATTATAAACGATAAGGAGCAAGAGGACTGCCGCAAAGATAAGCGTTGAAAGTGCGTATATATCAGGCTTGACGCTCTTTTTTATCATTGAATAGATGTGTATCGTCAAGGTCTGATAGCTCGAACCGGAGGTGAAATTACTGATAACGAAATCGTCGAAGGAAAGGGTGAACGCCATTATGAATCCGGTGATGATACCGGGCATCATAAAGGGCAGCTCCACCTTCATAAACGACTGAAAAGGAGTGCAGCCAAGGTCAAGTGCGGCCTCGGGAATATTCTTGTCCATCTGCTTTATTTTAGGCAGAACGGAAAGGATAACGTAAGGAAGATTGAAGGTGATATGGGCGATGAGCAGGGTCCAGAAGGAAAGATAGGAATCAAGACCGAGAAGAGTGCCCACGAAAACGAAAAGGAGCATAAGAGAGATGCCCGTGACGATATCGGGGTTCATCATCGGCACGTTCGTCACCGACATAACGGTGCTTCTGAGCCAGCGACGGCGCATCCGGACGATACCAACGGCGGCAAGAGTGCCGATAACGGTGGATATGACCGCGGAAAGGATAGAAAGCACGAGGGTGTTTTTCAGCGCCTCGAGGGTTGCTCTGTCGCGGAAGAGTTCGCGGTACCATTTGAGGGAAAAGCCCATAAACTCCGTCGTTGATTCTCCCGAATTGAAGGAGATGAGTATCATAACGAGTATGGGAGCATAAAGAAAAATGAATACGAGGGTGAGATATACTTTGGATAAAGTTTTCATATCATCGGCACCCCCTTGGAGTCCTCAGAATCGGAATAGCGGTTCATTATCGCCATGGAGATGAGTATCAGCACCATAAGGATAAGGGAAAGCGCCGCGCCGAAATGATAGTTGATGGCAGTTCCCGTGAAATAGCTTTCGATGGTGTCACCGATAAGCTGGAAGGTACCGCCTCCAAGCTTCTGGGAGATATAGAAGGTGGAGATAGAGGGAACGAACACCATAGTTATGCCGGAGATAACGCCCGAGAGGGACATAGGCATAACAACCTTCGTGAGGATCTTGAAATTGTTGCAGCCCAGATCTGCAGATGCCTCAAGGAGCCGCGTGTCGATACCCGCCATTACGGAATAAATGGGAAGTATCATATAAGGGAGATAGCAGAACACCATACCGACGATAACGGCGCCGGGAGTGTTTATCATGTGAACGGGATCGATACCGAAATATCCTAAAACGGAATTTATGATACCGGTATCCTCAAGGATCGTCATCCATGAATAAGTGGTGATGAGAAAGTTCATCCAAAGGGGCACCATTATGAGAAGGATCGCGATCTTTTGCCACTTTGCCTTCATACGGGAGAAGAAATACGCCGTGGGATACGCTATAACGAGACACACGAGTGTGGCTATCAGCGCAAGACAAAGGGAATTAAGAAGTATGAGAAGATAATTACCGTTCCAGAGACGCTGTACGTTTTCGAAGGTAAAGTTCCCGTCAAGGTCTGTGAAGGCGTAATAAACGGAGAACAGCAGCGGCGCGATTATAAAAAGAACGCTCCATACGATGTGCGGTGCCGCCGCGGCTCTTTCTAAAAAACTGCGCTTCATTCCTCTTCCTCCTCGATATTCTCCGAGAGGAGCTCAAGCTCGTCACTGAAGGAGGAATAGTCGCCGAACATATTGGAATATTCGGATTTCTTCATTATATGAATGGCATCGGGCTCGATGTAGATGCCGATCTCCGCCTCGGGAGCAACGTAGTCCGTCGTCTGTATCATCCATTTGAAGCCGGAGATATCGACGATAACCTCATAGTGAACGCCCTTGAAGGTAACGGAGGTCACCTTTCCTTTGAGCATTCCCTTTTCGAGAGAAACAACGTCAACGTCCTCAGGACGGATAACAACGTCAACGGGTTCGTTTTTGTCAAATCCCGCGTCTACGCAGTCGAAGGTGTGGCCTGCAAGGCGGACCTTATAATCGGCAAGCATGATGCCGTCTACGATATTGGATTCGCCGATGAAGTCGGCAACATAAGCGTTGACCGGCTCGTTATATATATCGGTGGGAGTACCTATCTGGATAATGGAGCCTGCATTCATAACGACGACGGTATCGGACATGGAAAGTGCCTCTTCCTGGTCGTGCGTAACGAATATAAATGTGATACCCGTCTTTTTCTGAATACTCTTCAGTTCATTCTGCATATCCTTACGGAGCTTTAAGTCAAGCGCGGCAAGAGGCTCGTCCAGAAGAAGAACACGTGGCTTATTGACAAGCGCGCGTGCAATGGCAACTCTCTGCTGCTGACCGCCCGAAAGCGTCGTAACGTGGCGGCGCTCGAACCCTTTAAGATTCACAAGGTCAAGCATCTCACGGACTCTTTCCGAGATCTCCGCGTCGGAGACCTTGGCTACGCGCAAACCGAAGGCAATGTTTTCATATACATTGAGATGAGGGAACAGCGCATATCGCTGAAAAACGGTATTAATACGTCTCTTATAGGGTGGCGTATCGGTGATATTCACGCCATCAAAATATACCTCTCCGGAGTCGGGGGTCTCAAAACCGCCGATGATGCGAAGAGTCGTCGTCTTACCGCAGCCGGAGGGACCGAGAAGCGTTATAAACTCGTTGTCGTATATATTAAGGTCAATACTGTCAAGCACGGTTTCCCCGTCGAAGGATTTGGTAACACCTTTCAGCTCAATGATCTTTCTTTCGTTCATTTCTTACCTATATTACCCGCAATTTCTCCCATCCGCTTTGGCAGACGGGAACTCCCCTTTCGTTTTTATCCCTAATATAGAAAAATCCCCCCATGACAGACAGCCGCACGCAATTCCCTTACAGCAGCCCGTGCCCGGGCGGGTTTTTTATTAATTTTTCTACCCCATCATTTTAACAGATAGCATTTGTTTATGCAATACTTTTCGTAAATTTGTCGAATATTTTTCTGTGCAGTCGGATTTTATTCGTATTTTGCGATTATAACTGATGTAACGGCAAGAAGCAGAGGCAGGTCTCCGTTGCCCGTAAGATTGACGAGCACGGCAACGCACCAGAAAAGAAAAAGGATCGCGGACGATATTTTGCGCCTTATTCGTTCCGCCAGCACCGGATCCGACACGGCTGAAAGCAAAGTATATACGATAAAATCGCCGTCGGATCCGCGAAGCGGTATAAGATTAAAAGCTGCAACGCCGATACTGTAAAAGCGGAAACGCTCCCCCATTCCCGGGATCAGGCACGAAATAAGATTGAAAGCTGCACCTCCCGCACACACGGCGATGACCCGACCATAGGACAAGGACTCCGTCCCGTCAATGCGTATACTAAGACCTCCGCCAACGGCTCTGAGTCCGGACACACGCGCACCCGTCAGTGCCGCTGCAAAAATATGCCCTGCCTCATGTATAAGCACCACGGACAGAAAGATCAATATCGCGTTCAGGGCTGACACTCTCCGTAGTTTTTGCTCATATACTCCTCGATATACGCCGTTGCCAGCTCCGCGATCCGCGCGTCACGCTCCGATCTCCACACTTCACCGTACTGTTCCGAGCGCGCCGCTTCCGGCGACGCTCCCGTTGACATAACGGGCACAGCCTCACTCAAAGCGGAAGACGAGCCTATGCCATCAACCGCCGTTTCATCAAGGCTCAGCATCTCGCCGGTAAAATACGATGCAACTACGGCAAGAAGCATTGCAGCGACGGCGGCTCTGCCACGTCCGTCACGTTTACGTGAGTCGCTTTCTTTGACACGGCAGCGCTCCGGCGGTATATTTTCCTCCCAGATAAACCCCTTGGTCACCTCGCCAAATCTCCACGAATATTCCATAGGCACCTCCCTCGCATTTCCTGATAGATATATACGTACGAGGGAGATCAATTATGATACCGCATTCGTTGTAAGTCGTGTGTTTTTCCCCATAAACGCTCGTTTTTTCGTTTTCTATTGTGTAAAATGTCGAATTTTTTTCGAAAGTGTAAATTTAGTTGACAAGCCGATATTATTATGTGATAATATGATCGTGAAAACCAATATTTTAACTATATTTGATATATGATATTTTCTACGGAACATTCACCTTTCCCGATCTGATTAACGGCAGATATGCACCGACAAGTTGTTATTATTATTGGTCTTTTTAACTTTTGTTTGAGCAGACCCATAGTGAGTCTGTTCTTTTTACTTGTATGTAATTCATTTACATAAATCTATTCTTTTTCAGGAGAGAACAATGAAAAAACTCATCACTGTCATCCTCGCAGTTGTTATGCTCGCTTCTTCCGTAGTATGCTTCAACTCCTGCGGCGATGCAAACGCAGATTTCAAAGTAGGCTTCATCTTCCTCCATGATGAAAACTCCACCTACGACAAGAACTTCATCGATGCTGCCAACGCTGCAGCGATCGCTCTCGGTCTTTCCGAAGATCAGGTCATCATGAAGATCAACATCCCTGAAGGTCCCGAATGCTACGACGCAGCTTCCGAGCTCGTTGATGCCGGCTGCGACCTCATCTTCGCCGACTCCTTCGGCCACGAATCCTATATGATCCAGGCTGCTAAGGAATTCCCCGAAGTACAGTTCTTCCACGCTACCGGTACTCAGGCTCACGTTGAAAAGCTTGCTAACTACCACAACGCATTCGCTTCCATTTACGAAGGCCGTTACCTCGCAGGTATCGCTGCAGGCATGAAGCTCAACGAAATGATCGCAGAAGGCAAGATCACCGCTGAAGAAGCCGTTATCGGCTACGTTGGCGCTTGGCCCTATGCAGAAGTTAAGTCCGGCTACACCTCTTTCTTCCTCGGCGCTCGCTCCGTTTGCCCCACCGCTACCATGAAGGTCGAATACACCAACTCCTGGTTCGATATCGCACTCGAAAAGACCGCTGCTGAAAACCTCATCAACTCCGGTTGCGTTCTTATCAGCCAGCACGCTGACTCCGAAGGCGCTCCCAAGGCTTGCGAAGAAGCAGGCGTTCCCAACGTTGCATACAACATCAGCACTATCAGCATCGCTCCCACTACCGCTCTCATCTCCTCCAAGATCAACTGGGAGCCCTATATGAAGCTCATCATCGAAAAGACGATGGACGGCAAGGGCAGCGAGATCCCCTACGACTGGTGTGGCGGCATTGAAGAAGGCTCCGTTGTACTCACCGAGCTCAACTCCGCTTGCGCAGCTGAAGGCACTCAGGCAGCTATCGACGCTGCTATCGCTGAGTTCAAGGCAGGCACTCTCAAGGTATTTGACACCTCTAAGTTCACCGTAAACGGCGCTACCCTCTCCGAGTATCCCGCAGACATTGACGGCGACTATGTTGGTGAAACCAACGTCGTTCACGACGGTTACTTTGATGAATCCGCTGACGGCCAGCGCTCCGCTCCTTACTTCGACATCATCATCGACGGTATCGACGCTCCGCAGTAATCAGTTCTGATCTATAGCCTAATGGGGACTCCGCCCGGCGGCGTCCCCGTAGGCTTTTATTCTTTGATAAAAGTAAATACGAATATCGGATTTTCCATCCGAGCGCAAAAGTTTATTTTGCGTCCGGATGGAAATTTCGGTTATGAAAGGTAAGTAACGATGAACAACGTAGCAATCGAACTGCGAGGTATCACCAAAAGATTCGGCAGCGTCGTCGCCAACAGCGGCGTAAACCTGACCGTAAACAGCGGCGAGATACTTTCTCTTCTCGGCGAAAACGGCAGCGGTAAAACGACTCTTATGAATATGATATCCGGTATTTATCACCCTGATGAGGGCCGTATCTTCATTTACGGTGAAGAAGCCTTCATCAATTCCCCCCACGATGCTTTCGACTATAAGATCGGCATGATACATCAGCATTTCAAGCTTGTGGACATTTTCTCTGCGGCTGAAAATATCGTCCTCGGTCTTGAGGAAAAAGGCAGATTCGACATTCGCACGGTAACGAAAAAGGTTGCTGAAATAAGCGCAAAATATGGATTTGACATCGACCCTGCCAAGAAGATATACGAAATGTCCGTTTCCGAAAAGCAGACCGTTGAAATAATCAAGGTTCTTTACAGGGGCGCCGACATTCTCATTCTCGACGAGCCCACAGCGGTGCTTACTCCGCAGGAGACCAAAAAGCTCTTCGACATTCTCCGCCGTATGCGTAACGACGGAAAGGCCATTATCATCATCACCCACAAGCTTCACGAGGTGCTTGAGCTTTCCGATAAGGTTGCCGTTCTCCGTCACGGTGAATATATCGGTACTGTCAAAACGTCGGAAGCAAACGAACAGCTTCTCACTGAAATGATGGTTGGCAAAAAGGTTGAGCTTAACATTGAGCGCCCCGACCCCGTGAATCCCGAGGACAGACTGATCGTTAAGAACATCGACTGTCACAACCGCGAGGGCGTTAAGCTTCTTGACAACGTTAGCTTCACCGCGCGCGCTGGTGAGATACTCGGTATCGCAGGTATTGCGGGAAGCGGTCAGCGTGAGCTTCTTGAAGCTATTGCAGGTCTTCAGAAGCTGGACAGCGGTTCACTCACTTACCGCAACCCCAAAACGGGCGAGGACGAAGACCTCCGCGACAAGACTCCCCTTGAAATAAGAGAGCTTGGCGTTCGTCTTTCCTTCGTTCCCGAGGACAGACTCGGTATGGGTCTCGTCGGCAACATGGGCGTCGTTGATAATATGATGCTCCGCAGTTATAGAAGCGGTAACTCCGTTTTCCTTCAGCGCTCAGAACCCGAAAAGCTTGCAGAAAAGATCATCCGCGACCTTGAGGTCGTCACCCCCGACGCAGAGACGCCCGTTCGCCGTCTTTCCGGCGGTAACGTGCAGAAGGTCCTTTTAGGCCGCGAGATCGCTTCCTCACCTACGCTCCTTATGGCGGCGTATCCCGTCCGCGGACTTGACATCAACTCATCTTACCTTATTTACGACCTTCTGAACGATCAGAAAAAGAAGGGCGTCGCCGTTATTTTCGTTGGCGAAGACCTTGACGTGCTTTTAGACCTCTGCGACCGCATCCTCGTTATCGGCAGCGGACGAATCATGGGTATTCTCGACGCACGCACGGCTACTAAAAACGAGATAGGCTATCTTATGACAAAGACCGAAAGAGAGGAGGACACCGAAAATGCAGGAAATTAATATCAACAAAACGGAAAAAGTCCATCACGAGCCTCTTTTCTATATAACGAAGCGCACGGAGACCTCCCCGAAGCAGATGTTTCTTATCAAAGCTGCCGTTATCGGCGTCGGCGTTCTCTTCTGTGCTCTCGTGACTATCCTTCTCACAGGCGAAAATCCGTTGAAAGTATTTGCGTCCATGATAGACGGAAGCTTCGGCACGATGAGAAAGGTATGGAATCTGCTTCAGTCCTCCGCTATCCTTCTCGGCATCTCCCTTGCCGTTACCCCTGCCTTCAAGATGCGTTTCTGGAACACGGGCGCTGAAGGTCAGGTCCTGATCGGAATGCTCGCAAGCGTTGCTTGTATGTTTTATCTCGGAGACAAGCTCCCCTCTCCCGTGCTCCTTCTCATAATGCTCGTTTGCAGTATCGTCGCAGGCTCCGTGTGGGCAGGCATCCCCGGCATCTTCAAGGCTATCTGGAACACGAACGAGACCCTCTTCACGCTTATGATGAACTACGTTGCTATGCAGATAGTATCATTTTTCATCATGCTGTGGGTTCCCAGCGGATCCATGGTTCTCGGCGTTGTAAACGACGATACCCAGAGCGGCTGGTTCCCCACGGTACTCGGTCAGAAGTATCTCATCAACATTCTCATAGTTGCGGTCCTCACCGTCGTCGTTCACATCTACCTCAAAAAGAGCAAGCAGGGCTACGAGATCGCAGTCGTCGGCGAAAGTGAAAACACAGCACGCTACATCGGCATCAACGTTAAAAAGGTCATCGTCCGTACCGTTATCATTTCCGGTGCCCTTTGCGGCATTATGGGTTGGGTACTTGCGGCAGGCGCAAACCACTCCATCACGGCTAACGCTGTCGGCGGCAACGGATTCACCGCTATCATGGTATCCTGGATGTCCAAGTTCAATCCCGTTGCCATGATCTTCTCCTCCCTTCTCGTCTGCTTTCTTCAGAAGGGCGCAGGTCAGATCGCATCCGATCTCCGACTGAACACAAGCGTGGGTGAGGTCATCACCGGTATAATGATCCTTTTCATAATCTCAAGCGAGTTTTTCGCCACCTATAAGATCCATATGCGCCACAAAGAAAGAAAGGAGGTCGCTGAATAATGGGAATTTTTGAAACATTAATGGAGTTTATCTTCGCCGCGATCGAGCAGGGCACGCCCCTTCTCTTTGGCTCCACCGGTGAGATCATCACCGAAAAAAGCGGAAACCTCAATCTCGGTATTCCCGGCATCATGTATATCGGAGGTATCTCCGGCATCATTGGCGGCTATCTTTACGAGCATTTCACCGTGACTCCCGTGCCGATCCTCTGCGTTATCATTTCCCTTCTCGCCTCTATCCTGGGCTCGTCCTTCATCGCTCTCATTTACTGCTTTCTCACCATCACCCTGAAGGCAAATCAGAACGTTGTCGGTCTTGCGCTCACCACCTTAGGAGTTGGCCTCGGTAACTTCTACGGCGGCTCTCTTCTCAAATTCTTCGGCGAAAGCGGTTCCATTTCCCTTCTCACAACGGGTAACGCATACAAGACCAAGATCCCCTTCCTCTCCGACCGTCTCGGCATCATCGGCGAGACCTTCTTCTCCTTCGGATTCTTGGTATACGTTGCAGTTATCATTGCCATTCTGGCACAGTGGTTCCTCAAGCACACGCGCGTAGGTCTCAACCTCCGCGCCGTTGGCGAAAATCCCGCAACTGCCGATGCCGCCGGCATCAATGTTACCCGTTATAAGTATCTTGCAACCTGCATCGGCGGTGCCGTTGCGGGACTCGGCGGACTCTACTTCGTTATGGACTACACCACCGGTGCTTGGACGAACAACGGCTTCGGTGACCGCGGCTGGCTCGCAATCGCCATCGTTATCTTCGCGCTGTGGAAGCCCGGCTCAGCGATCTTCAGCTCCTACGTTTTCGGCGGTCTTTACATCGCGAACGTTAAGATTCCCGGTCTTTCGGGCAGCGTTAAGGAGCTTATCAAGATGCTTCCCTACATCGTTACTATCGTGGTACTGGTCGTCACCAGCTCCCGCAAGAAGCGTGAGCATCAGCCTCCTCAGAGTCTGGGACTTTCCTATTTCCGCGAGGAGCGCTAAGGATCCTCCCATTATTACGCTGTTTCCCACAAGGATCTTCAGCGTAAGACTTCGTCTTGACAGAAGGACGGACAGCTTCGGCTATCCGTCCTTCTATTTTATTTGTGGCTCACACGATTAGGCCGCCGATATCGTTGCCTCCTCCGCAGATCGTTGCCTTGACGATAAAGATGTGAATCGCTGCGTGCGTAAGCTCCCGATCTTCACTCCTCGGCCACCATCGAAATTTTCGATAGTGAGCTTCGATAAGATTCGTGCTGTCAATCCTCACAAATCTCTTGACATCCTCATATTGATGGAGTAAAATATAATACAAATTTAATATTATCAAAGGCTGTGACGAAGAATGGTCATCGAGAAAAACAGCACAGAGAGCTGATGTCTGGTGCGAATCAGCGTGTTTATTATCCTTTTCCTCTCACTTCCGAGCCGGGTGCCTGAAGCGCAAGTGTGTAGGGAATCCCGCGTATGCTGCGTCAGTGCATAGAGGTTGTTTGACTTCGATCAAAACAAAGGCGTCGATGAAGACGGAACCTGCAACGAATTTCTCAGAGAGCCGGGGATGGTGCGATCCCGGCAAAGAACTGCAGACTTCCCATCCCTTCTGAGCCGGAAGCCCCAAAGGACGATCACCCAGTAGGCGTTTCCCGTGTATGCTACGTGAGTGCATAGAAGTTATCTGACTTCGAAGAGGTGGCGGATCATGTATCCGCAATTTGAGTGGTACCGCGAGTGCTAAAGTTATTAACACCCGTCTCAAAGCAACAAAGCTTTGAGGCGGTTTTTTATTTTCCTTAAAGCTTGATCAGAAAGGCATACACAAAAGAAAGGCAAAGAAATGTTGACTCTCGACAAAGTATTCAGTGCTCAGGCGGTGCTGAAAAACATTATTCGCGAAACGAGCGTAGTCAAGACTTACGGCATAGCGGATGACTGCGAACTATATCTAAAACCCGAAAACCTGCAGATCACAGGTTCTTTCAAGGTCAGAGGCTCTGCTTACAAGATCGCGTGCCTTAGCGAAGAAGAAAAGAAAAAAGGCGTTATTGCTTGTTCAGCAGGCAATCACGCACAAGGGGTTGCCCTTGCGGCAACCAAGAATGGAATCAGGTCTTTGATCTGCCTTCCCGATACGGCTCCTATTTCAAAGGTTGAAGCCACAAAAGGATTTGGCGCTGAGGTGTGTTTGGTGGAAGGCTGCTACGATGACGCTTACCAAAAAGCACTGGAGTTGAAAGAAAGCAAAGGCTACACGTTCGTACATCCGTTTGACGACGAGAACGTGATCGCAGGTCAAGGCACGATCGCGCTTGAGATCCTGAGCGATCTTGATAATATCGACGCCATCGTCGTTCCCGTCGGCGGCGGCGGTCTCATTTCGGGTATCGCTTATACCGCAAAGCAAATAAGGCCTTCCGTCAAAGTGTACGGTGTTCAGGTCGCAGGCGCCCCCAGTATGTATAATTCGGTAAAGGATGGCGAGATCGAATGTCTTTCGTCCGTTTCCACCATTGCAGACGGCATTGCGGTAAAACGTCCCGGTGAAAACACTTTCCGTTATGTCAACGAGTACGTTGACGAGATCGCTCTCGTTAACGACGATGAGGTTTCTTCTGCTATTCTCGCTCTTATCGAAAAACAAAAAATGATTGCCGAAGGCGCAGGAGCTGCTGCCGTGGCGGCAGTAATGTTCAACAAGTTCGATCTTAAAAACAAGCGCGTCGTTGCCGTCGTATCCGGAGGTAACATAGATGTCACGAGTCTCTCCCGTGTAATTGACCGAGGACTTTTGAAATCGGGTCGTTCTACCAGCCTTCTGATCGAGCTTATCGACAAGCCCGGACAGTTAAAGGATATTTCCCGTATCATAGCCGACTGTGGCGGCAACGTTACCGGCGTTCACTACGAAAAAGGCAACACGGAGAGCGTAAACGGTTGTTTCCTCCGCATTGAAATGGAAACGAGAGATTTTGAACACGTTAATCTGATCACGAAGACGCTCCGTGACGAAGGATTCAAATTAGTATAAAGGAGATAAAAATATGATGGACTCTAGTAAATACCGAGTGGGATATTTCCCCGTCGATAAAAGATATAATAAATGGGTAGAAAAAGACCTCGTTGAAAAACCGCCCGTTTGGTGCAGTGTGGATATGCGGGACGGTAATCAAAGCCTTGTAATACCTATGAGTCTGGAAGAAAAATTAGAGTATTATCAAACACTTCTGAAAGTTGGCTTCAAGGAGATCGAGGTTGGTTTTCCTGCTGCAAGCGAAACGGAATATGAGTTTTTACGCACTCTGATCGACAACGATATGATTCCGGATGACGTGACGGTGCAGGTGCTAACACAGTGCCGTGAGCATATCATCCGTAAAACCTTTGACGCCTGCAAAGGCGCACCGAGTGCAATTATTCATTTTTACAATTCCGTAAGTGTGGCACAGCGCGAGCAGGTTTTTAAGAAATCAAAAGAAGAGATCAAGCAGATCGCCATAGACGGTGCAAAGCTCGTCAAAAAGCTGGCAAGCGAATATGAAGGTAACTTCCGCTTTGAATATTCGCCCGAATCCTTCACGGGAACCGAGCCTGAATACGCTCTCGAGGTCTGCAACGCCGTGCTTGACGTACTGGAGCCAAGCGCACACAACAACGTCATCATCAATCTTCCGGTAACGGTGGAAATGAGCTTACCCCACGTGTACGCATCTCAGGTTGAGTATATGAGCGAAAATCTTAAATACCGCGAGTTCGTAACCCTCTCCCTTCATCCGCACAACGACAGAGGAACGGGCGTTGCCGATACGGAACTCGCACTTCTGGCAGGTGCTGACCGTGTGGAAGGTACCTTATTTGGCAACGGCGAACGTACCGGCAACGTAGATATTATCACGCTTGCTATGAATATGTACTCCCACGGTGTGGATCCGAAGCTGGATCTTTCGCATATGAACGAGCTTGTGGAAACCTACGAGCGTTGCACCCGCATGCACGTATATGAGCGAGCGCCCTATGCCGGCGCACTTGTGTTTGCCGCCTTCTCAGGCTCCCATCAGGATGCTATTGCCAAGGGCATGAAATACAGGGCAAAAAACAAGCTGCACGAATGGAACGTGCCGTATATACCGATCGATCCCAAGGATATCGGCAGAACCTACGACGCCGATGTGATCCGTGTGAACTCGCAATCCGGCAAGGGCGGTATCGGATATCTGCTCGAACAAGCCTTTGGCTATAATCTGCCACCTAAGATGCGCGAGCATTTCAGTTATATGTGCAAGGATATTTCCGATCGCGAGCACAAGGAGCTCAAGCCCGATGAAGTGCTTTCTATCTTTACCGAGCATTATCTGAATCTCGACTGCGGCATTTCAGTAACGGACTTTGACTTTATGCGCGAAAACGATACGGTCAAGATCAACATTACTTTCAAGCGCGGCGATGATGAGACCGAGCTTGAAGCGGAAGGCAACGGAACGCTCAGCGCCGTCAACAACGCTCTTTGCTCGTTTACCGGCGAAGAATACACCCTTCAGGTGTTCACTCAGCACAGTATGCAGGGCGAGGGCTCTCATAGCGTTGCCGCCTCCTATATCGGTCTGGAACGCGAGGACGGTACGATGTATTGGGGCGCCGGAACCGATACGGACGTGATTACTGCAAGTACAAAAGCACTCTTAAGTGCATTCTGTAATATGACCAAGTGAGGTAAATAAAATGGGAATGACTATGACTCAAAAAATCCTTGCTGCCCACGCCGGACTTGACAAGGTGGTTGCCGGTCAACTTATCAGCGCAAAGCTGGATATCGTACTCGGCAACGATATTACGACACCGGTTGCGGTGAATGAATTTAAGAAAGCCGGATTCAATTCCGTATTTGACAAAGACAAGGTCGCCATCGTGCTTGACCACTTTGTTCCAAACAAAGACATTAAAGCTGCCGAGCAGTCGAAAACCTGCCGCGAATTTGCTTGCACGCACTGTGTAAGTCACTTTTACGACGTTGGCAAGATGGGCATCGAGCACGCTTTGCTTCCCGAGCAGGGCGTTGTGACTGCGGGAGACTGCATCATCGGTGCTGACAGCCACACCTGCACGTATGGTGCGCTCGGAGCCTTCTCAACCGGTGTAGGTTCCACAGATATGGCTGCAGGCATGGCAACAGGTATGGCTTGGTTCAAAGTTCCTTCTGCCATTAAATTTAACTTAACCGGAAAGTTGCCGTCAAACTGCAGCGGCAAGGACGTGATCCTCACCATCATCGGTATGATCGGCGTGGATGGCGCTCTTTACAAAAGTATGGAATTCGTTGGCGACGGCGCTCACGGACTTTCTATGGACGACCGTCTTTGCATTTGCAATATGGCGATCGAAGCGGGAGCTAAAAACGGCATTTTCCCCGTTGACGATGCAACGCTGGATTATCTCGACGGCAGAAGCGAAAGACCGCCCGTTATTTACAAAGCAGATGCCGACGCAGAGTATGAAAAAGTTATTGATATTGATCTTTCAGCTATCGTACCTACCGTTGCTTGCCCCCATCTTCCCGAAAACACTCATCCCGCAAGCGAGCTTTATCACGTAAAAGTCGATCAGGTCGTCATCGGTTCCTGCACTAACGGAAGGATGGAGGATATGGAAGCCGCCTACAATATTCTGAAAGGTAAAAAAGTAGCCGAAGGGATCCGAGTGATCATTATTCCCGGCACGATGCAGATCTTAAGAGAATGCGTAGAGCGCGGATGGTACACGGCGTTTATCGATGCAGGCGCGGTGGTTTCTACGCCAACCTGCGGACCTTGTCTTGGCGGATATATGGGAATTCTCGCCGCAGGCGAAAAATGTATTGCAACTACCAACCGCAACTTTGTCGGACGTATGGGACACGTAGACAGTGAAGTGTATCTCGCTTCCCCACACACCGCCGCCGCAAGTGCGCTTACCGGTTACATTACCGAATATAAGGAGACGTAATCAAATGAATACACAAGGAAAAGCTTTCAAATACCCCGACAACGTGGACACTGATGTTATCATCCCTGCCCGTTATCTGAACACGCCTGATGCGAAGGAGCTTGCACTGCACTGTATGGAAGATATCGATACGGAGTTCGTTAAAACCGTAAAGACGGGCGACGTGATGATTGCCGGCTGGAATTTCGGCTGCGGTTCTTCCCGCGAACACGCGCCGCTCGTTATTAAGACCTGCGGAACGGGTTGTGTGATTGCAAAAAGCTTTGCAAGAATTTTCTACCGCAACGCCATCAATATAGGTCTGCCCATTCTCGAGTGCGAAGAAGCGGCGGAAGAGATCAATGCAAACGACGAAGTGAAGGTAGATTTTGATACCGGTATCATTACCGATATTACCACCGGCAAGAACTATAAGGCACAGCCCTTCCCGCCGTTCATACAGAATATCATCAAAAGCGGCGGACTCTTAAAATCCTTGAAAGAAGGCGAAAACAATGGTTAAAAACATAGCTGTGATCCGTGGCGACGGTATCGGCCCCGAGATCGTAAACGAAGCGTTGAAGGTGCTTGACCGCGTAGCCGAGCTTTACGGACATACGTTCAACTATACCGACGTGGATATGGGAGGCTGCGCTATTGATAAGCACGGCGATCCTCTTCCGGCAGGTGAGCTTAATAAATGTCTCGATTCAGACAGCGTACTTCTCGGTGCGGTTGGCGGAAATAAGTGGAATGATGTTCCGGGCAATATGCGCCCTGAAAAGGGACTTCTGAGACTCAGAGAAGGCATGGGCGTATACTCCAACAACCGCCCTGCGAAAATATGGCCGCAGCTTTCCGATGCGTCTCCGTTAAAGAAGTCCATCGTTAAACAAGGCATTGATTTTATCATCGTCCGCGAACTGATCGGCGGCATTTACTTCGGCGAGCACAAGACCGAGGGAGACACGGCGATCGACGTACTAAAATACAGCGAAGCGGAGATAGAGCGCATTGGCAGAATAGGGTTTGAAACGGCTCAAAAGAGAAACAAAAAGCTTTGCTCTGTTGAAAAAAGCAACGTGCTTGATTCAAGCCGTTTGTGGAAGAAGGTTATGCATCGTTTGGCTGAGGAATACCCCGACGTGGAGCTTTCTGATATGCTGGTCGATAACTGCGCCATGCAGATCGTGAAAAATCCCGCTCAGTTTGACGTTATCGTGACCGAGAATATGTTCGGCGATATTTTGTCGGACGAGGCGTCTATGATCACCGGTTCTATCGGCATGATCCCTTCCTCCAGCCTTGGCGCAACTACCTGCGGTCTTTACGAGCCTATTCACGGCTCTGCACCCGATATCGCAGGGCAGGACGAAGCAAATCCTATCGGAACAATACTCTCTGCGGCAATGATGCTTCGCTTCAGTTTTGATATGAAAAAGGAAGCAGACGCCATCGAAAACGCCGTTTCCGCATACCTCGATGCAGGCTACCGTACCGCCGACATTATGAGCGAGGGAATGACTCTTGTCGGCTGCAAACAGTGCGGCGACCTGATCCTTAAACTTTTAGTAAAGGAGTGATACAATGCTTCTTTCAGGCTCAGATATCTTAGTTAAGACCCTGATCGAACAGGGCTGTGATACCGTCTTCGGCTATCCGGGCGGACAGATCCTCAACGTATACGACAGCCTTTATAAATATCAAAATGAAATCAATCACGTTCTGACAGCCCACGAGCAAGGTGCTGCACACGCCGCAGACGGATATGCGAGAACGACCGGAAAGGTTGGCGTCGTGATCTCCACGTCGGGGCCCGGTGCCACCAACCTTGTAACGGGTATCGCGACGGCGTATCTCGATTCGATACCAATGGTGGCTATCTGCGGCAACGTGCCAACGACACAGATCGGCACGGACAGCTTTCAGGAGATTGACATCACGGGCGTTACCCTGCCTATCACCAAGCACAATTACTTCGTCAGCAACGTTGCTGATCTGGCTGACACCATCCGTGAAGCGTTCAAGTTTGCCAGATCGGGCAGACCGGGGCCGGTACTGATCGATGTTCCGAAGGACGTTCAGATCGCAAAATTCGAATATGAAATAGGTACCCCCGCAGAAAAGGATGAGCTCTTCGCCGCAAAGGACATGCGCATCAGCGAGGCGGCAAGCATCATCAATTCAGCAAAACGCCCCTTTATCTACTTTGGAGGCGGTGTGATCACAGCGGAAGCGCAAGATGAGGTGTTAGCGCTTGCCGAAAAAATAGACGCACCGATCGGCTGCTCGCTTATGGGACTTTCGGCTGTACCTTCCGATCACCCGAGATTTTTAGGTATGCAAGGAATGCACGGACACTACGCTTCCTCCATGTCGATGCACAATGCCGATGTGATCATTTCTCTCGGAGTTCGTTTTAACGACCGTGTTACAGGTAACCGCACGAAATTTGCGGTAGGTGCCAAGATCGTTCATATTGATGTTGACGGCTCGGAGCTTAACAAGACCGTTAATTCCGTATGCGGTCTTCGCGGTGACGTAAAGCTCACCCTGCGAAAACTTCTTCCTTTATTGAATGAAGGAACGAAACCCGATTGGATGGCAAAGGTCGATGCATTCCGCAAGGATGAAGAAAGTTATCTTGATAATCGCGAAGGATTGACTCCCCGAGGAGCGATCCTGACATTAAATAAGCATTTAGGCGAAAACACAGCGGTTTGCACCGACGTCGGTCAGCATCAGATGTGGGCCGCACAAAACCTTCATTTCAAGACGGCAAGACGGTTTGCATCCAGCGGCGGTCTCGGTACAATGGGATTTGGGCTCGGAGCCGCGATAGGTGCGGCATACGGTACAGGTGAGCGCAGCGTTCTGATCACGGGTGACGGCAGCTTTGGAATGAATCTGAACGAGCTTGCAACCGCCGTAAGATACAGCGTTCCCGTTGTGGTCATCATTATGAACAACGGTGTGCTCGGTATGGTTCGTCAGTGGCAAACTCTTTTCTACGACAAGCACTATTCAAATTCCGTATTGGAACGCAAAACCGATTTTGCTGCAATGGCTCGCGCTTTTGGTGCCAACGGTGAAGCGGTATCAACGCTTGAGGAATTGGATACGGCACTTAAAAGAGCGTTCAAAGCCGAAGGACCTTATATAGTCGATTGTCATATCGACAAAGACGAATTCGTTCTCCCGATGCTTCCTCCGGGTGGCAGTATGGATGATATTATCACGAAGTTGGAGGTGAATATATGAGCAGATATACCGTTGCCGTGTTGGTAAAAAACCAATTCGGTGTACTCAACCGTGTAACCAGCATGTTTCGACGCCGTCAGTTTAATATCGGCGCTCTGACCGTAAGTGAAACGGAAACGAAAGATTTTTCGCGCGTCACCGTCGTTTTCGACGGCGAAGAAACCGCAAAGCAACAGCTTATCAACCAACTATATAAACTTCCGGACGTATGCTCTATCAAGGAATTTAGCGATGAAAATTCGGTCAGTTGTGAATTGTTGCTCATCAAAATGAAAAACGAACCCCAATTTCGTGAAGAGATTCGCGACGCAGCCGATGCGTTCGGCGCTGTCACGGTGGATTATTCCAGGGATCACATCATGTTTCGCCTCGCCGATACCACAAGAAGGATCGATGATTTTATCAATCTGATGCGAGATTTTACTATACTTGAGATCTGCCGCACGGGTAGTGTATCCCTTGAAAAAGGCAGTACGACCATACGTCAAATAATCAATTTATAAGCTTATAAAAGAGGTAATAAAAATGGCAAACAGAATTTTCTATCAGCAGGATTGCGATCTTC
>CAYXHC010000001.1:0-67828 GCA_964464905.1 uncultured Lachnospiraceae bacterium | reverse complement strand
GGCATCTCGGAGAGGGCGTAATATCTCACGCCGTCAACGCCAACACGCTTTGCCATATCGTCCGCGTAAATGATGTTGCCCTTGGATTTCGACATCTTATCAGCGCCGAAATTGAACCAGGGGTGACCAAACACCTTCTTGGGAAGGGGCAGTCCCATGGACATAAGGAATATAGGCCAGTATATAGTGTGGAATCTGAGAATATCCTTGCCGATAACGTGAACGTCCGCAGGCCAGTTCGTTCTGAACGCCCCGGACTGCTCATCGTTGTCAGGATCGTAGCCGAGTGCGGTGATATAGTTTGAAAGTGCGTCAAGCCAAACGTAGGTAACGTGGTTTTCGTCGAAGGTAACGGGAATGCCCCACTTGAAAGAGGAACGGGAAACGCAAAGATCCTGAAGTCCGGGGATAAGGAAATTGTTCACCATTTCCTTCTTGCGTCCTTCCGGCTCAATAAATCCGGGATTTTCTTCAATGTGCTTCATAAGTGCCGGCGCGTACTTGCTCATCTTGAAGAAGTACGCCTCTTCGCGCTTGCGCTCGACCTCTCGGCCACAGTCAGGGCACTTGCCGTCGGTCACCTGAGTGTCGGTAAAAAAGCTTTCGCAGGGCACGCAGTACCAGCCCTCGTAATGTCCTTTATATATATCACCCTTTTCATACATACGACGGAAGATGTGCTGAACAGCTTCCTCATGATTCTTATCCGTTGTGCGGATAAAATAATCGTAGCTTGTGTTCATCAGATCCCAAATGCCGCGCACCTCAGCCGCAACGCGGTCAACGTGCTCCTTGGGGGTGATGCCTGCCTCTTTTGCAAGGTTCTCGATCTTCTCGCCGTGCTCGTCCGTGCCAGTGCAGAAGAACACGCTCTCGCCGATCTGACGGTGGAAGCGTGCAACGGCGTCAGTCATAATGACCTCGTAGGTGTTGCCGAAATGGGGTTTTCTCGACGCATAGGCAATGGCCGTTGTGATATAAAACTTCTTGTTTTTATGTTCGTTGTAATGTTCTCTCACGGTAATGCTCCGCCTTTCTTTCATTACTTTTGCACCGCAAATGAGCGGCACTAATTATCCATTTTACGAGAGGATTATAACACTATATACTCCATATTGCAAGGTTCAGAGCACATTTCCACGGATTCTGGGGCACTTTTCAGCGTTTTTTCGCCCTTTTTCATCCTTTTTCGCTCCACTTCGGCAAAACAATCGTAAAATTCACCGATAACGATAGTAATCTTCCGCATCGAAAAACGACACCTTTCCCCCACGGCGCCGCACCGTAACGATCGCCCTGCAATAGTCGATCCCCGGCACCGAAAAAACGTAAGAGATATCCTCCGCCGCATAAGTCTCGGAGCTAAGCTCAGCATCCCGTATGCCTGCGCGGCGCAGAAAGGACACCGCCGCCTCGCGGCATTCAGCTTCCCCGCATTTTTCAGCATCGCCTATTCTGAACGCCCACATCCGATAAAGCTTCCCTCCCATTCGGGTCACGTCTGCCGCTGCGTTTTCGCACACGAAGGAATAAACGAGCGGAAATGAATGATTTTCCGCTGACGCAAGTCCCACGCCTCCGCCGATATATTCTCTCGCAACCGTCCTTGCAGCAGCTTCGTTCACCTCAGCACATTCGCGTAACAGTCTCCACTCACCGTCAGCGCTCCTCTCGCCGACCGCATCTTTCACACCGTTTTCATTTGCGAGCTCGGTCGCTTCGCGCACCGCACCACGCCAGTCGTCTCTTTCAGGATCGAGTATCACCGACAGCATAGACGCCTCCGATGGTTTCCCCCCGAGCCTTCCGACGTACTCCGTGAGTGCCTCCGATCCAAAATCGGAAAAGAGGTCGAGCCTTGCAGCAGCTTCGGCACCGATACGAACGTAAGCTTTAACGTCGTCACTATCACATTGACAAAAGGCAGACACGCTTTCGCAAAGGGTGAGATAAGCCTCGTAAGCCGCACGCTCTCGCAATGCCTCGTACCGTGCCGCTTTCCTCTCAGCACTGCAGTATGTTAAATATCCCGCAACAACGGTAAACGCCGTTACCAGCAACAGCATCACCACCATCGCTTTATATACCGGATGAGTTCTGTAGATCGTTTTAACTTTTTTCTTCATAATATTAATTTACCAACTCTCAACATCAATAAACCTTGAAAATTATGCTAACGGGGGTTACGAAGACGACGATAAAATGATATAATAGCAAAGTAATCACTAAAACAAACAGAAAGGTCGCCGTTATGTCATCTCCCACCGCCGCCGTGATAACTCTCGGCTGTAAGGTCAACCAATATGAAAGCGAAGCTATCTCAGAGCGTCTTCGCGAATACGGTTTCGCCGTGCTCACCCCCGACGACGTTTGCGACGTATATATAGTAAACACCTGCACCGTCACCGCCGAAGCCGACAGAAAAAGCCGTCAGACGGTGAGGCGCGCCCGCCGTCACAATCAGGATTCCGCCGTTATCGTCTGCGGATGCTTTTCAGAGAGTTCGCCCGATGCCGCCGCCGCCATCGACGGCGTTTCATACGTTATAGGCAACAAAAACAAGCTCTCCGCCGCAGACGCTGCACTCAGCATCGTAAAAAACGGGATCCCCGAGAAAACCGTCGTTATGAAAGACGGTCCCGTGACAGATGAGACCGCCATTGAAAAGATGAGCATCACCGAAGCTCCGCGGACACGCGCATACGTAAAGATATGCGACGGCTGCGACGGAAAATGCTCATACTGCATCATCCCCTCCGTAAGAGGCGCCGTGCGCTCCCGTCCTATATCCGAAATATGCGACGAGGTTTCCGCCCTCGTTAAGAGCGGATGCGCCGAGGTAGTGCTCACGGGAATCGAGACCGCCTCATACGGTCACGACACAAAGGAACCGCTTGAGGTGCTTCTCCGCGCCCTGTCGAAAACGGAAGGACTGGAGCGCATCAGAATGGGTTCTCTTGAGCCTACCGTTATGCGTCCCGCCTTTATTGAGGCAGTTTCCTCAATCCCCCACGTGGTACCCCATTTCCACCTTTCCCTCCAGAGCGGATGCTCACGCACGCTTGCCGCCATGCGGCGCAAATACAACGCGAAAACAGCAATGGAAAAGCTCGATGCCCTCCGTGCCGCGATCCCCGACGTTATGTTCACCACTGATATTATCGTGGGTTTCCCCGGCGAGACCGATGAAGACTTTGAAGAAACGCTTGAATTTGTAAAAAAAGCACGTTTTCTTTCAATGCACGTTTTCCAGTATTCAAAACGCCGCGGCACACCGGCATCAGAAATGAAGGATCAGATCCCCGAGATGATAAAGCACGAACGCTCAGCGCGTCTCATTGCCCTCGGCGAAAAGATCGCAAACGACGTTGTAACCGATTATATCGCACGCAACCCCGAAGCAGATGTGCTTTTCGAATCCGACGTTGCAGGACTCCACGCAGGCCACACCGCAAACTTCATTGAAGTAAGAGTTCCGCCCGCAGGCATATCCTCCGGTGAGATCCGCCGCGTCCGCTTCGATGCTGTTAAAAACGGCATCGCCTTCGGCACCGTTTTACCTCTCTGAATCACCATATAGTATAAAAGGAAGATACTCCGGCAGCCAAAATGAGATTCACATACAAAACCACCGTTTACGCTTGCTTTATCGCCTACATCGTCCAAGCGATCATAAACAATTTTATCCCGCTTCTTTTCATCACCTTCCACACGTCGTACGGCATTCCACTGTCACAGATCTCCATGCTCGTCACCATAAATTTTCTGATCCAGCTTGGAGTCGATCTTCTCTCCATCGCTTTCATCGACAAGATCGGATACAGAGCCTCCGCCATCATCGCTCACGTCTTCGCCGCGGCGGGCATCTTCTCCCTGACGGTTCTGCCAAACGTGACGCCCACCCCCTTTTCGGGTATACTTATCTCCGTTGCCGTCTACGCCGTTGGCGGAGGACTTCTCGAGGTCCTCGTCAGTCCTATCGTCGAAAGCTGCCCCACCGATAACAAGGAAAAGGCGATGAGTCTGCTCCACTCCTTTTACTGCTGGGGACACGTTGGCGTTGTGCTCATCTCCACTCTATTCTTTGCCACTGTCGGCATTGAAAACTGGAAAATGCTCGCATACGTGTGGGCACTCGTTCCGCTGTTCAACGTTTTTCTCTTTTCCGTGACCCCCATCGCACACCTCATACAAGACGACGAAAAAGGGATGTCGGTTTCGGAGCTTTTCAAAAAGCCTCTCTTCTGGCTTTTCACGGTGATGATGTTTGCCGCAGGCTCAAGCGAACAGGCAGTTTCCCAATGGGCGTCCGCATTTGCCGAGCTGGGGCTCGGCATAACGAAAACAGCCGGTGACCTTGCAGGCCCGCTCACATTCGCAACGCTTATGGGACTTTCCCGTGTATTCTACGGCAAATTCGGCGAAAGGATCGACCTTGATCGGTTTATGAAGGCAAGCACCGCCCTTTCGGTCTTTGCATATCTTCTTGCTTCCCTTTCCCGTTCTCCGGTCATGTCTCTCATAGGATGTGCCCTCTGCGGTCTTTCTGTCGGCATAATGTGGCCGGGATGCTTTTCCAAAGCCTCCGCAGCAATGAGACTCGGCGGCACCGCAATGTTTGCGTTTCTCGCCCTTGCAGGCGACCTTGGATGTTCATTGGGTCCAACTCTCGTGGGAACCGTGTCCGACGCCTTCGGCGACGACCTGAAACTGGGCATACTTGCCGCCGTCATCTTCCCCGTCACTCTCCTCGTCTGTCTTTTCATTGAGACCTCCGCCCGAAAAAAGAACGCCAAAGATGCCCTTGACACTGCAAACAAAACGTAGTATAATCAATAAAAACTAACCGATCAAAAGGAAAATGACAATGTTTAACCTCACCGCACGTTATAATAACGTCGTCTGGTCCGTCTTCGCTATGCCTTATAGCAACGGGCTTACATTGTCATACCCAAATATAAATTGATTAGAGATATTTATATTCACAAAAACGACAGTGCAAGCCAAAACGTATCCGTTTTGCCTGCACTGTCTTTTTATTTTATCGTTATTTTGGAGGAATCTTATGCACACCCTTGACTATCTCATCGAATTTTATGAAAACAAATGTGACGAAGACGCACGCCTCACTTCCCGTCACGGCTCCGTTGAGTACCTCACCACTATGCGTTATATCGAAAAATATCTCACCTCGGGCGCATATATCATTGAGATCGGAGCCGGAACGGGTCGATATAGCCACGCGCTCGCTCACCGCGGATGCCGGGTCGATGCGGTTGAGCTTTTAGACCACAATATCGAGATCTTCAAAAGTCACATCACACCCGATGAACCTGTGTCCATAACCAAAGGCAACGCCCTTGACCTCGCAGATTTCTCCGATGAAACCTATGACCTCACACTTCTTCTTGGCCCTATGTACCATTTGTACACTGTGGAGGATCAGCTAAAGGCGCTTTCCGAGGCGATCCGCGTCACAAAAAAGGGCGGCGTTATATTCGCCGCATACTGCAATAACGATGCAACGATGATAGAATTCTGCTTCGGCAAAGGCAAGCTTCTGGAAGAACACTATCAGAAAATGATCGACCACGAGACCTTCAAGGCATCCTCAACCCCCAGAGAGCTGTTCCAGCTCTACCGCAAGGAAGACGTGGACGCACTTATGTCCGCCTTTCCCACATCGCGGCTTCACTATGTTGGCACAGATATGGCAACGCACTTTATGCCCGACATCGTGGATGCAATGAGCGATGAGCTTTTTGAAGCCTACATTCGCTATCACTTCTTCATTTGCGAGCGCCCCGACATGGTCGGCGCCACACACCATATGTTGGATATATTCAGAAAGGACTAATCCCATGCTCGATCACATCGGAACACAAACGATCAAAACTCTCCGTCTCACGCTCCGCCCATTCACTCCCGACGATGCTGAGGCAATGTTTCATAATTGGGCAAACGACGAGGACGTTTGCCGCTATCTCACCTGGCAGCCTCACGCCACCGTCGAGGTGACGAAACAGCTTCTCACCCTTTGGTGTGCCGAATATGAACAGCCAAACAAATATAACTGGCTCATTGAGTATGACGGCACCCCCATCGGTAACATCTCCGCCGTCCTCGTCAGCGATAAACACGAATACGCCTGTATCGGTTACTGTATCGGGAAGCCCTGGTGGGGACTCGGACTCACCACGGAAGCCGCAAAGGCCGTTATCGGATATCTTTTCGATAAAGTCGGTGTAAACCGCATCGAGATCTCCCACGTAACCTCGAACCCTGCCTCGGGAAAAGTCGCTCAGAAATGCGGCCTTTCATACGAGGGTACTAAGCGCGGCTTTTTCAGATCAAAGACGGGCGAATTTTTCGACATTGCCTTTTATTCGATACTGAAAAACGAGTGGGGGAAATAAAGCGCAAAAGAGCCGCCGCAGGAACACCTGCGGCGGCTCGATTTATAATTGATCAGAAGCGTCTGCCGTTATTGTTGTTTCTCGTCTTCTTGAGAATGCTCATAAGATCGTCGAAATCGTCATCGGAGAGGGTATCGTCAGCTTCGCCAACTTCATAGTTCTGCTCTTCCACAGCAGGCTCTTCATTTGCGATAGGCTTCCAGGAAGTCTGCTCGTTATAAATATCATCTGCTGCGAAGATGTCTTCTTCCTCAGCCGCAGGCTTCTGTACGGGCTGGGGCTTGGGTTCCACCTTTATTGCAGGCTTAACCGTGATCGCAGGAGCGGGAGCAACGTGACGCTGTACGCGGGGGTCTGCATCCTTCTTTGCAAATCCGGTAGCAATGATGGTGACCTTCATCTTATCTTCAAGATTAGGATCGATGTTTGCACCCCAAATGATATTTGCATCGGGATGAGCCTCTGCGGATACCATCGTGGATGCCTGAATGACTTCGTCAAGTCCCATATCGGGAGAGCCGGAGATGGAAACGAGAATACCGGTAGCGCCGGAGATGGAGGTCTCAAGCAGCGGAGAGGAAATAGCCGCCTTTGCTGCGATCTCTGCTCTGTCCTTGCCTGTACCTTCACCAACTCCCATGTGAGCGAGACCTGCATCCATCATAATGGAGGAAACGTCAGCAAAGTCGAGATTGATAAGTCCGGGTACGTTTATAAGCTCGTAGATGCTCTGCACGCCGTGACGGAGCATATCGTCTGCGATCTCAAATGCGTTGATAAGAGTGATCCTTGCATCAGATACCTGAGCAAGTCTCTCGTTGGGGATAACTACGAGAGAATCAACGTAAGTGCTGAGGTTTTCGATACCACCTTCAGCCTGAGTCATTCTGCGTCTGCCTTCAAACGCGAAGGGTTTACTTACAACGCCGACCGTGAGGATACCCATTTCCTTAGCTGCACGAGCAACTACGGGAGCCGCACCGGTACCGGTACCGCCGCCCATACCGGCGGTGATGAACACCATATCTGCGCCGTTGATAGCGTTCTTGATCTCTTCAAGGCTTTCTTCTGCCGCACGTGCGCCAATCTCGGGATTAGCACCTGCGCCGTGACCCTTTGTGATCTTTTCACCTATCGGGATCTTATTCGTTGCGCTGGAATGAAGAAGCGCCTGCTTGTCCGTGTTAACACAGATAAATTCAACTCCTCTGATGGAGGAGATCATTCTGTTCACAGCGTTTCCGCCGCCGCCGCCTACACCTACAACTTTAATATTTACGCCACTTTCGAAGTTATCGTCGAGTTCAAATGCCATTTTTTATTCCTTTCCGCCTCGGCAACACTTCGCAGAGGCACTCAAAGCTGATTATTTGCGCTTGTCTAATAAAGGCACACGCCTATCATTGTCTTGCATTATTACTTATATAATATAGGATTTTCTCTTGTTTTGCAATACTTTTTTTGTATTTTTATAAGATAATTCAAGGATTTTTTCGTTTTTTCGCCCATTATCGCTGTTTTTCCATTTTAGGCATCAGTCGAGATCTATCTCGTTATCTATGATCACACTGGGACTGTTAATGTTTTCAAGATAAATCGTCCCCTTGTTTCCCGCTGCAAACACTTCATCCTTCATTATCTCAAAAGCTATCGCAAGCTTCAGATCGATGTCGTTTATATCGCCTATCATAAGCTTGTATTTTCCACTGTAGGACACATATATGCTGAATCTGTCAGAGACATCGAGCAGCGACGTGCCCTCACGCATGGCGGGAGACGCCACTGCTTCTGCCGCACGCAGAGCCACACTCAAAACGTCGTCTCTGAACACGAGCACCTGTCCGGCAACGGCACTTTTCACCTCCGGCAAGCGGAGGATTATATAATCGCCGAGAGGCTCCGTGTCGCGAAGTTCAAGCACGCGAAGCTCCTCCGATAAAAGCGCGTATTGACCGTATATCTCCGACAGAAACACCGGATCCTCCTCGATAAGTTCAAGAGTGAGCTTATCGGGCACCGTTCTATAAAGCTTCACGCTTTTGATATACGGAAAATACTTCACCACCGCCGCATTGACATCTTCTTCATCTATATTGGCAGAAAAAAGCTTATCGCCCACCGCAACCTTTGCAACGGCAAGGATCTCCTCCTGCGTATATCTGGCACTTCCCGAGACCGTAACGGAGTTGATCACGAATATATACGAATACAGCACGTATCCAACCAAAAGCAACACGAATGCCGCCGTCACCGCGAAGGTATATATCCGCCAGCGCCGCTTGACGTTTACACGTCTCTCGTGCTTTGAGGCAACGGCAAGATTATGTTCAAAAGCGCGCTCGCTCTCAATCCTTTCGTTCCCCGCTTTCGCCATCTGCACGAGCTTTGGCATAAGCTTTTTTTGTTTTTCCGCTTTCTTTTTATGATAACCAAGCTCACGCTGCATACGCTTAAGCGCCAAACGCTCGGAGCGGGTGAGCAGTTTCCCTTGCGACCTATTTCGGTTTTCACCGTCCATATTTATTTTCCTAACAGTTTTCTGATTTCCTCTATGATCAAACGGTTTGCATCGGCAACGGCAAAATCTCCCGCACATTCGCCCATAGCAATGCGTCTGTCGTCATCTTTGAGGATAGCCTCAACCTCCGCCACAAGACGTTTACCGCCATCAAGATCCTTCTCTTCGATTATTACAGCTGCGCCCGCCTCTTCGAGCATACGGGCGTTTTTATATTGATGATTTTCCGTTACGTTGGGCGACGGAATAAACACAGTCGGCTTGCGCATCATGGCCACCTCGGATATCGTCATCGCACCCGCACGGCAAATAAGAAGGTCTGCTGCCGCCATCTGCGCCGGCATATCGTATATGTATTCAAGCATTTTTATGTTCGGTGTGCCGTCGAGACCGTAATCCGAATACATTTTCGTTGCATCAGCAAGCTCAATGGAGCCAACGGCGTGAACGTGCAGTATCTCGGGATGATGCTTCGTGTAATCTCTCATCATAGCAAGCACAGCCTCGTTCACGTACTGAGCACCCATGCTTCCGCCATAGGAGAGTATCATTTTTTCATATTTATCTGCCCCCACAGCAACCTTGGCAGTCTTCTTGTCGGAAGCAGGAACAAAACCTGAACGCAAAGGATTACCGACGGTAACGAGCTTCTCCTTCGGACACTTAAGGTATTCGGCCGTTTTATCAAAATTTAGAAGTATCTTGTCAACGACACCCGACAGCATCTTTACTGCAACGCCGGGATATGCGTTGGACTCGTGAAGCATCGAAGGCACTCCCATCATTGACGCTGCCTTGATAACGGGCCAGGAAACATACCCTCCGGTTCCGATAACGATGTCGGGCTTGAACTCCTTTATGAGTTTTTTAGCCTTGTAGGGCGACGTCAGAGCAAGATATGCTGCGCGGAGATTGGCAGGCGACAATGATCGTCTGATCCCTCTCACATCAACGTGATAAAGCTTATATCCTGCAGCAGGCACCAGCTTGTTTTCGATTCCTCTGGGAGTACCGACAAAGGCGATCTCCGAGCCGGGAAAATTCTTTTTTATAGATTCAGCAATAGCAATTGCGGGATTAACGTGACCGCTTGTGCCACCTCCCGTCATTAATACTCGCATAAATTCCTCCTCATAGGATAGGTTGGACCAAAATCATATCTTTCTCTGTCTTGAATGTCTTGAGATCGACAGTATTACTCCCATCTCCGCCATAAGCACGATAAGCGACGAGCCGCCGTATGAGAAAAACGGAAGCGAAACGCCCGTGTTGAAGATGGAATCGGTAACGACCATTATATTCAATATCGCCTGAAGCGAGATGTGGCTCATTATACCGTAAGCAACAAGAGATGAAAAAACGTCAGGAGCACGCCTTGCCACCGTAAAGCCGCGCCATAAAAGAGCAACGAACAGAAGAATAACGGCAACCGCGCCTATATATCCAAGTTCTTCGCAAAGGATAGTGAAAATAAAGTCATTCTGTGGCTGTGAAACGTAACCGTATTTTTGTCTGCTCTCTCCGAGACCGACACCGAAAAGACCGCCCGAACCGATGGCGAGTAGTCCCTGAGTCGTTTGCCAGTCCTCTGCAAGAGCATCTGCGTTTTCGTCAAAAAACGTCGTGATGCGCTGAAGCGCGTAAGGATTTTTCATAAGATAGACAGCCCCGCCGACAATTCCCAGCGGCAGATACGTAGCCGCCATAAGTCCGACACTTGCGCCGCCTATATACAAAACGATACAACCGATAGCAAAGATTATAACGGTGCCCGAAAGATGCTTTTCAAGAAGCACGAGACCGCAAGCGGTAATGAGTATACCTGACGGATAGAAAACGCCGTAAAGAAAGCGAAGCTTCAGCGGCGCCCCCACCGACATACGTTCCGAATACTTACCAACATAGCTTGCCAAAATGATAATAAGCGCCACCTTCATTATCTCCGACGGCTGCACGGATATTCCTATTCCGGGTATATATATCCACCGCTGAGCCTCTCCTTCGCTGACGCCGATAAAAAGCACCAGCACCAAAAGAAAGCAAGCGAATGCGAATATCCAGGGGGCAAGCTTTCTGTAATAATGATACGGCACACGCATTGCAATGGTCATTCCGAAAAGTCCCACTGCAACGAAGAATATCTGACGCTTAACGTAATAGTAGCTGTCAAGTCCCTGACTTATGGCGTAAGGATAGCTTGCGCTGAACACCATTATGGAGCCGATGCATATAAGCACGAGCATAAGCACCATAAGAATACGGTCGGGCGACGTTTTTATGCGTATATATTCAGGCTCCTTCCGTCTGCCGCGAGGTTCAACGGGAAGGGCCGGAAGCTCCGCTTCGCGCACGGTGACATCAGTTTTAGGTGTCGCTTCGTTGATATGATCTGCGCCTTTCGATCTGGACTGCTGTCTCTTCAAATCTTCGCCCTCCTTTCGCAAACTTTACGTTATATGTGTTAATAAAAGCTTAGGTAAGACTGCTTGCTTCAGCAATTCCAAAATAAGCAAGCAGACACATAAGAACGGTTATTGCCGTGAATACGGCGACTATCTTTATCTCGCCCCAGCCGCACTTTTCAAAGTGGTGGTGGATGGGAGCCATACGGAAAAACCTTTTTCCGTGAGTCACCTTGAAATAAAGCACCTGTATCATAACCGATGCGGTTTCAATGATGAACATAAGACCAAACACCAAAACGATCAGCGGGTTATCCAGCATCACAGCGCCGCCCATAACGAGAGCGCCGAAGAATAGAGAGCCCGTGTCGCCCATAAATACGCGGGCGGGGTGGAAATTATACATCAAAAATCCTAAAGCTCCGCCTGCCATAGAAGCGCCGAGAACGGCAAGCTCTGCGCCCTCCATGCTGCCCGCGCCAAGCTTCGTGAACGCTATGACGACGAAGAAAGCAGCCACCGCCAGCACCTGAGACGACGCAAGACCGTCAATACCATCCGTGAGGTTCACGGCGTTATCGATACCAACGAGCATAAAGACGATGAAGAGATAATAAACGATACCGAGATCGTTTATCCATATATCAAAGTACGGAATATAAAGTGAATCTCCGATACAGCCAAAATACACGAGAGCCGCCGTATACGTTCCCGCCGCCACTATCTGAAGTATAAGTTTCTGGAGAGCCGTAAGACCCTCGTTCTGTTTTTTACGCAGTTTCGCAGAGTCGTCGATACAGCCGATAAATCCGCAGAAAAGCGCATAAACGAAGGTTGCCGTCATTGCAACCGGAACGGTACCCGTGCGTAGCGCCATAACGATTATTGCCGCTATCATCACTGCCGTCATAGCAAAAATAAAGGTGATGCCGCCCATAGTGGGGGTTCCCTCCTTGGACTTGTGCCAGCGAGGGCCTATCTCAAGTATCTTTTGTCCCATCTTACGGCTTTTCAGAATGGGAATGATAATACGGGAGAAGATCACGGTCAGTATAAACGCGGCAACAGCGGATACCGCCGTCAGTATATAGGTCATATTTTCCATAATGATAAAGCTTCCGTTTATCCTTTCAATTCCTTATTTTTTACATATTCGATAACGCGCTCGGCGGCGATGGAACGGCTCGCCTTAACGAGAAGGATGTCACCCTTTTCAATGGAGGAAAGTATCATATCCCCCGTTGACGCAGGATCTCCGCTATCCACGTTTACGTACACGTTTTCTGCTCGTATACCGTTTGATATAGCCGCTTTTGCTATTCCCTCCGCCAACGGCCCGTATGTATAAAGAAGCTTAACGCCTGCTTTTGCAGCGTACACGCCAATCTGATCGTGCAGAAGATGTGTACCGTCACCAAGCTCCTTCATATCACCGAGAAGCGCCGCCGGCCGCCTGCCCTTTGCATTTGCCATCATCATAAGAACGTCTATACCGGCACGCATAGACTCAGGACTTGCGTTGTAACAGTCCTCAATAACGGTAAATCCTCCGATATCGTATACCCGCTGTCTCATAGCTACGCCGCGATACATAGAAAGTCCTATCCTTATAGCCTCCTCCGTCATCCCCGCTTCAATTCCCACGGCAAATGCATAAAGAGCGTCGTAAACATTATGCGTACCGAGAAGCGGGATCTCCACGTTTGCGGCAACTTTATTATTATATATAAGATCGAAAAGCGTTTTATCGCCCATGCTGCGTATATTGAGCGCTCTGTAATCAGCGTTTCTGTTATGAAGAGCCGCCGTTATCACGCGCTCTCTCGATTTCACGGCATCCGAACAGGTGAGAAGAGGCTCGTCGCCGTTAATTATAAGAACTCCGCTTTTATCCATACCGTGAACGATCTCAAGCTTCGCTTTCGCAATATTCTCTCTCGTGCCGAGCTTTTCAAGATGCGAGGATCCGACATTCGTTATAACGGCAATATCCGGATGAACGATATCGGAAAGATACTCTATCTCACCGAGGCCGCACATACCGCACTCAAAAACGGCGTATTCCGTATCAGGCGCGATGGCGAATGCCGTCAGCGGCAAGCCGATCTCGTTATTCTTGTTTCCTTCCGTCTTATGAGTACAGTATTTACGCGAAAGCACCGACGAAACAAGTTCCTTCGTCGTGGTCTTTCCAACGGAACCCGTAACGGCAACAGTCCTCACACGACTCTCGTAAATGTAGTGAGCCGCAAGCTTTCCAAGCGCCATAACCGTATTCTCAACCAAAACAAGATCACATCCGGGAATATCTTCACCGATCTCAGGAACTCGCTCGCAAAGAATAAGACGCTCCCCCTTGCCGATAGCGTCGGCAATATAGTTGTGTCCGTCGAATCTTTCACCGGAAATAGCGGCAAACATACCCGATTCCAAGGGAATACGGGAATCCGTCGTAACGTATTCTATTCTACCGCCATATCCTCCGTTCAGGGTGACGAGCTTACCCGCCGTCACTCTGCTTATCATTTCCGCATCCATAGGCATCAGGGTCAGTTTAACCGAGTTCTCTGTCATTTCCGTATGCGGCAAAGCCGCCGTCCTTTCGCTGATATATATCTATCCGTTTCTTTTTTTAATAGCATCGAGCACTATCCTTCGCTCGTCAAAAAAGCGTTTTTCGCCGTTTACGTCCTCGAAGTCCTCGTGACCTTTGCCCGCAAGAACGATAACGTCGTCGTCGTCCGCGTTCATTATAACATATTCTATCGCTTTTTTCCTGTCCTTTATGACGGAATATGCCGACGACGGCAGCACTCCCATCATTATATCACTGATTATATCGTCGCTTCGTTCGGTTCGGCTGTTGTCCGAGGTGATCACGGTAAGATCGGCGTCTCTGGTGGCGATGCGCCCCATAACGGCGCGTTTCGTTCTGTCTCTGTCGCCGCCGCAGCCGAAAAGGACAACGATCCTCTTTTCGGGGAACACCGTTTTAACGGAGCGTATCAACGCTTCAAGCGCCGCCGGTGTATGGGCAAAATCAATGAACACAGGCGGAACGAAGCAGTCTTCATCAACCTCAATGCGCTCCATCCTCCCCTTCACACCGGAAAAGCTCTGCATGGCCTCAGCCACCGTCATAGCATCGGCGCCAAGAGATAGCGCTGTCGTCACAGCAAGCATCGAATTTGATACTGTATATGTCCCCGGCATAGGGCACTTAACGTTCAGCGTTGCCATTGGCGACGAATAAACGTAGCAAACACCGTCCTCACCGAGAAACGTTATGTTCTTTGCGCGGCAAAGAGCGTCATCGCCCTCACCAACGCTTATGCCACCGTAGGTATAGCACAACCGCTGACCGTATTCGTCGTCTGCGTTTATTATTCTGCGTGCAAAACCGTAATCGGTAAATAGCTTCATTTTCGTCAGATAATAATCCTCCATCGTGGGATGAAGATCCATATGTTCCGGCGAAAGATTCGTAAACACCGCCGCGGACAGCTCGCATTCCGTAAGATATAGACCCGCCAGCCGCTTTTGATGGATACCGTGCGAACTTGCCTCAATGACGATATAATCTGCACCGTCTCTTTTCAAATTTCCTATTTCGCGGTAAAGGTCTTCTGGTTCAGGCGTCGTCATTCCGTTGGGCGCTCGACGATAACCCGAATAAAACCCACTTCCCACAGTACCGATAATACCGACCTTATATCCCGACGACGAAAGAAGGTGTGCTATCATGTGTGCGGTCGTAGTTTTGCCATTGGTTCCGGTAACGGCAACGATGCCAGTTTTCCCGTCTGCCCTTTCGATCCCATAGAACCTGGCGCACAAAAGCGAAAGAGCGCGTCTCGTATCGTCTGCTAGTATGTACGGCACCGCCACGTCTCTTTGGGGCACGCTGTCAGTCAAAACGGCAGCGGCGCCCCGCCTTACGGCATCCTCAATAAAATCACTCCCGTTTGAGGTTTGCCCCCGTATTGAAACGAAAAGAGTCCCCTTGCCCGCCTTTCTGCTGTCAGCGGTCACGTCCGTGATTTCAACGTCCTCCGAGGGATACTCGCAGTCAAGCACCCTCAAAAGCTTGTGAAGTTTGATGCCTTTCTTTCCTTTCTTTTAGTCGGTTATATCCGACAAATGCATAAATTCAAGCGTAATAACGGTTCCCTCCGGCACCTTCGTGCCTGCTTCGGGATACTGAGAGATAACGGTAGCACCGGAGCCGCTTGTAAAGTTTGCGGCACCGTTTATGCGGATATTGAGATCCGCGTTTATGATAAGTCTGTTTGCAGCCTCTGCAGTTTTACCCACAACGGCGGGGACTTCAACGGTGTTCTTCGGCTCTTCACCATCCGTGTAGATAACGATAGTTTTGGTTATTTCAGAAACAATCGTTCCCGAAGCAGGAGACTGAGCCGTAACAGTGTCACCATCGCCAACGATGCGATATTCAAATCCGTTCTTTTCAAGAAGCGACACCGCCGTAGTAACGGTAAGTCCCTCGTATTTGCTCACGACGGATTCCTTTGCTGCAATTTCTTCCTCTGAATACTGAGGTTCGAATCCCAGATACGGTAGCACGAAGGAAAGAAGCTTGGAGACGTAGGGCGCCGCAACAACGGAACCGTATACACTGTCGCCGGAGGGTTCGTCAACGAGGATAAGGACCGCCACCTGAGGATCGTCTGCAGGCGCGAAAGCGACGCAGGATCCGACTCGGAGTGTGTCCTCTCCGTTTTCATCAAGCTTGTCGCGCTTCTGGGACGTCCCCGTTTTTGCAGCAACAGCGTAACCGGCAACGTAAGCGTTCTTGGCACCACCGTTTCCGGAAACACCCTCTTCAAGCACGGACGCGAGGATGCTGCAAGTTTCTTGGCTGAGGACCTGACGCTTTGTTTCATTCGTATAAGTGTCGATAATGTTTCCGTCATCGTCAACAACGCTCTTCATAACGTGAGGCGTTACAAGATACCCACCGTTTGCAACGGCAGCGATAGCGGAAAGGTGCTGTATGGGTGTTACCTTAAACGTCTGTCCGAACGAACACACCGCAAGAGAAACGTTGCTGAAATCCTGATAGCTGTGATAGATGGTCAAAGCTTCGCCGGGAAGGTCGATCCCCGACCTTGATCCATAACCAAACATTTTGAAATAGTTATAAAAATTATCACGTCCTATACGGAATCCCATATTAACGAAAGCGGGATTGCACGACTGTTGGAGAGCGCTCGCAAAATTAAGCTTTCCGTGTCCCGTGCGCTTGTGGCAGGAGATGGGACTCGAATATCCCTCAATACTTATGCTTCCCGAGCAGGTAAAATTATCGGACGTAGTCACAACGCCAAGCTCCAGCGCCATGGCACTTGTGATTATCTTGAAGGTGGAGCCGGGCTCGTAAAGCTCCGTTACCGCCTTGTTATTCCACATAGTATAAAGCTGGTTGTAGAATTCCGTCTTATATTCAGTCGTTCCCTCAGTCAGGCCGGCGGCATCGAGTGCTGTCTGATAATACTCCGTTAACGTATAGGGTTCGTTAAGGTCATATCCGCCCACCGTTGCCATAGCAAGTATGCCGCCGGTGTTAACGTCCATAACGATGCCCGAGGCGCGGTTGCCCGCTTTATTCACCGCAAGTGTCTCCTCAAGCACAGATTCAAGCTCATACTGTATATAGGAATCTATCGTGGTGATAACGCTGAGTCCGTCCTCATCGGAAAGATAATTTTCATAAGAATCGGGCATATCATTGCCCCACCCGCCCTGCGACGTGATGTAGCTTCCCGACGTACCCTTAAGTATGTCGTTGTAGTAGGATTCAATACCGTAAACACCGTCGCCATCGGAATTAACGAAACCGATCACGTGGCAGGCAAGGGTATTGTTGGGATAATAACGTTTCGTGGATGCAGTCAGATGTATCTGTTCCTCAAGACCGTATTCATCGATAAATTCCCTAAGGATATCCGCCTCCGATTTTTCAACGTTTTTCTTTATAACCTCGTAATAGCGGTTCTTTTTCTTCGTAAGCTCAAGAACATTGTTATAATCAACGCCAAGTATCTCGGAAAGTCCCTTGGCCACGAGTTTATCCATCGTGTACGACGATGAATTCCCCTCGGCATCAGTGTAGATATAAAGCTCCGACGCTTCGTGAAGGTCACCCAGCTTACCGAGAGTACCTACCCTCACCTTATCATCTTCGGTAGCAAGAGCGTATATAGAAAACTCATTCCCCATAGCGTTGATTATATCCTGAGGTGAGATAAACACGAGCCATACCGTTTTATTTCCGGCGAGAAGATTCATGTTAGCGTCGTAGATATCGCCTCGCTCAGCAGTAACGGAGGTCTCCTTCGTTATCTGATTTATCACCTTTTTCTGATAATAGTCGTAGGACAGTATCTGTATATCGAAAAGCACTCCGCACATAAGCAGCCACAAGAGTATGAATGCCACAAGCACCACTATGCCCCTTTTCGTTATTCGTTCGTTGATTTTCACGTAAGACCTCCTTTCCGATGCAGCATACCGCATCTTTTTCCATTACTTAAAAAGAGTAACGAGCTTTAATAACTTAAGTCTCCTTACTCTTTTGTGTTCTTTATATTTGTATTTAGAGCGTTCCCTTTTTATGACGGGATTCATTCGCCGCCGAGAAAACGGGACAACTGACGGTTAACGGCGCTGAGCATCGTCGTGACGGGACCAAGATCCTCCTTGTCTTTAGTGAAGTTTTCGATAACGTCACTGTTTTCAAGGCTTATGTATTTTTCGTCAACACTTGCATCCTTGATCATACCGATCTCCTCAGCAAGACGCTCAAGTTCTGCAAGATCGTCACGTTCCTCGAGTTCGAGTCTTAATTCCTCGGCGCGGTCATTAAGATCGGAAAGCTGACTTTCAAGACGTGATATCTCCTGCTTATACTCGAAATTCTTCATTATACTCTGAACCATAAGGAAGAAAATCACAGCGATAAGAAGGATCATTACGGCGAATCTGGGGAACGGTACGCGCTTATATAAAACCTCGCGGGGGCCGGATTCTGCAAGCTGCTCGGATACGCCGGAATTACGGAATTTCACTTCCTTTACCATAGCGGAAGCGGCAACCGGAGCCTTTTTCACGGGAGCCGGCTTCGCCATAGGACGTGCAGCCACGGGAGCCTTACTTACCGCAGACTGTGCAGGTCTTGTATTTGCCGCTGCAGATCCTGCAGATGCAACGGGATGAGCCGCGTGAGCAGACCTTGCTCTCGCTTCTGCCTCGCGTTTTCTTGCCTCCTCAGCCGCAGCTTTGTTCACGCTGGAATATGCACTATAGTTATTATTGAAACGAGGAGCGACCTCACTGACATTGGCTGCCTGCGCACGGCGTGCAGCATTCTTCGTCGGCATAGTCTTATATGCGTTCTGCATCAGATCCTCGGATCTTGCACGATTAAGATTTTCACCCGAGACAGGCTTTCTTGCGCGGAGCTTTGTAACGAGCTGAGATGAAGCATAATCAGCATCGGGGTACACGCGCACTCTGGCAGGTGCCGCAGATTTCGTATTCGGTTTTCTGTATCCTGTCGTTGCGGGGTCGTAGCCGCCGATCATACGCTCTGTCACGGTATCTTTTCCTTTCGTAATTTTTATGTTATAAGCGTTCCGCCACTCTCAGCTTCGCGCTTTTTGATCTTGTGTTTCCGGAAAGCTCATCGGCATTTGCCGTGATAGGCTTTTTGTTCACCTGCCTGAGTATCGGCTTTTTACCGCACACACAAACGGGAAAATCCGGGGGACAGTCGCATCCCTTTGCCGCCTCGGCAAAGACACGCTTCACTATTCTGTCTTCAAGGGAGTGGAACGTTATCACGGCAAGACGGCCGCCGGGTTTCAGTGCCGCTATAGCCGCCTTGAGTGCAGGCTCTATTCCGTCAAGTTCACCGTTCACCTCGATCCTTACAGCCTGAAAGGTTCGCTTTGCAGGGTGCGAGCCACGCTCAACGGATGCGGCGGGCACCGCAGACTTAACGAGATCGGAAAGCTCCTTCGTCGTTTCTATCGGCGAGACCTCTCTCGCCTCCACGATCCTCTGTGCTATACGGGCGGCGAATTTTTCCTCACCGTAATCAAAAAGGATCCTACGAAGCTCAGCCTCGCTATACTCATTAACGACCTCGTACGCCGTCAGTTTGTCGTCGCGCGACATCCTCATATCGAGAGGCGCCGACTCGGATGCGCTATATGAAAACCCTCTTTCAACGGTGTCTATCTGATGCGAGCTGACACCCAGATCCAGAAGCATACCGTCAATCTTATCTATACCGAGACCTTGAAGAACAGCCTCGAGATTTCTGTAATTATCGTGTACAAGCGTAACGCTGTCACCGAAAGCAGAAAGCCGTTTGCCGCACGCGGCGATGGCATCGGAATCACGGTCGATCGAGATCAATCTGCCGCCATCAAGCCGAGACGCAATCTCAAAGGAGTGACCGCCTCCGCCCGCCGTACCGTCAACGTACACGCCATCGGGTTTTATATCTAGTCCCTCGATGCATTCCCACAGCATAACCGACACGTGGGAGAAAGTTCCGGACGCCTCTCCGCCGCCGCGGACGGGAGCTGCTTTCACACTCTCGGGAGCCTTATGCTTATTATGTTTCTTGCTCTTCATCTTTTGCGTCAAAAGCTGTTCTTCTTGAGCACGTCTATATATCCCGAGATCTTTTCAACGGTGTTTTCGCCCTCGAATCTATCCTTGTCCCAGATCTCCAGATGGTCGCCCATGCCGATGATATATATGTCCTTGTTGAGACCTGCATATTCCTTAAGGGAAGAAGAAAGAACGACACGCCCCTGAGAATCAAGCTTAACGTCTATGGTGGAGGAGAATATGAATCTCATAAGACCGCTGCCTTCCGTCGTCGGCAAAGACAGAAGCTTGTCTGCATATTCGTCCCAGCCTGCCTCGGAATAAACGGAAAGACAACCCTCAAAATTACGGGTGATGAATATTTTTTCACCAAGCATCTCGCGAAACTTTGCGGGAATGAACACTCTGTTTTTGCTGTCTATGCCCTGAGCGTATTCGCCAACGAATCGATTCACGGTATCTTTCCTCCTTTCAGGCTGTTTTCTCGGTGTGAAATCGTTGATTTTCACTCCATTTCACGCCACCACAGTGTTATTATACGGCGATTACGTTGACAAGTCAATATAATAAACAAAAAAATAAGAACTATTTTCCGATTTTTTAGTCCAAAGCATCAGCCTTCCCGTCACTTTTTTCAGGTTTTCGATTTATATCGCCGCAGGCTTATACACCGTTCGTCAAAAAGCGTCAAAATCATAGTTTTACGCAGCATATACGAGCCTGACAGGTGTATGATTATTCACGGATAAATCCCCCACAAAAGCATAAAAAAACAGGGTGCTCCAACACTCGGGCACACCCTGCAAAACTCGCGTTCATTTTATTTTTTCAGCGTCTTCAGCGCCTCTGCCACCGCAGACGGAAGCACCATATCCTCGCGTCCGTAAATGATCATATCACGGCAGTAGGTGGAGCTGTGATGAGCAAGCTCGGGACGTGTGGGGAACACCACCGTTTCAAGAGAACCAAGGTCACGGTTCATCTCAGCCATAGCAGTCTCCCATTCATATTCCGATGCTGAGCGAACGCCGCGCACGATGGTATCGATGCCGCGCGCCGCTGCGTACTCTGCAAGAAGGCCCTCACATATCTCCGCCTTGACGGTGCCTTCAAATTCAAGCTCTCCGAGAGCGGCGTTTATAAGCGTGAGCCTTTCTTCGGGAGTGAACATTCCGCCCCCCTTTTGCGTGTTGTAGCACACCGCAACGTAGAGCTCGTCAAATATCTTTGCCGCACGTGTTATAACGTCAAGATGTCCTTTCGTTATCGGGTCAAAGCTTCCCGAAAAAACCGCTTTTTTCATATCTCATCCTCTTTCCAACATCAGATCTCACTCGTCCGCCGAAGGCGTGAGCAACGTGATCCAAGCCTTGCCATAGTTAGACGAACGCATAACTTTGTATTTTTCCTCCAGCACGCCATCACCGTCAAAGACATCCCCATTCTCGCTCTCGCAAACGATAATGGCATTTTTATTCGCTATCGAACCTCTAACGATAAGTTCAAGGGATCGCTTCATGTAGTCACTTTTATATGGCGGATCAAGGAAAATTATATCAAAACTCTCCTTGCCCGCAGCGCGCTTCAAAAACGCTTCATACTCCATCACAGATATTCTACATCTGTCAAAAAGTCCCGTTGTTTTCGCATTCGTCTTGATAACGTTCACCGCATCCAACGATGCGTCAAGTATCACTGCTGACGCGGCACCTCTCGATATCGCCTCAAGGCCAAGCTGACCCGAGCCGCCGAAAAGATCGAGAACCTTCCTGCCCTCAAGGTCAAACTGTATCATTGAAAACAGCGCTTCCTTCACTCTTTCACCGGTGGGACGGGTCGCCTCGCCCTCCAGAGTGATAAGTTTCTTGCCTCTTGCTTCTCCTGTTATGATCCTCACTTTAGTTACTTCCTTTCATCGTTTTTGTGGAGGAATTCGTAAACGGCGGCAGCGTTCTTTTCGCTGATACCACCCACCGTTCCGATCTCGTTCAGAGACGCGGCGCGGAGCGCCGTCACAGTGCCGAAATGCGACAGGAGCGCCTTTGCTTTCGCAGGGCCTATTCCCTCCACCGCCGTCAGCGATGAACGGGAGAGAGTCTTTGCTTTTGCGCGCTTCATGCTCGACACTGTAAATCTGTGTACCTCTTCACTCAATCTATATATAAACTGAAATACCGCCTGCTCACGGGCGATACTTATCTCCTCGCGATCTCCCGCAATGGCGCGGCTCTTATGATGCTCATCCTTGACCATACCGAACACGGGTATATCAATGCCAAGCTCACGGAAAAGCGCTCTTGCAACGCCCACATGCCCCTTACCGCCGTCAAGAAGAATCAGATCGGGCATATCCCCCCATTCGGTGTGTGCCGCCCTGCGGCGCAATGCCTCCGACATCGCTGCGTAATCGTCAGGCGCATTTTTACCCTCTATCGAGAAAAGCCTGTACGCCTTTTTTTTGAATTTGCCATTTTCAACAACGATCATACCTGCCGTTATATGCTCGGCCCCAAGATTCGATATATCGTAGCATTCGATACGCTCCGGCACAGTTTCAAGACAAAGCATCGTCGCAAGCTTAACGAGAACATCGAGATCACTTTTTGCACGGGACTTATAAAGCTCCGCAGAATGACGCGCATTTTCAAGAGCAAGATGAACGAGTCTGCGGCCCTCTCCTCTTTCGGGAGTGCGCACCGTCACTTTATGGCCTGATCTTTCGGTGAGATATTCACCGATGAGAGCTCTGTTTTCATTGCTCAGATCGAACGACACAAGCACCTCGTTTGGAATATACTCTCTCGACGAATAAAGCACCGTAAGGAATTCCACCATGCCGTCCTCCTCCGATATCGAGTCGGCTCCCAAAAGCCTGTCCGCACCGAAGTCGAAGCTTTGCTTGTCGGCGACGGCGCCGCCGCGTATAACGAGAAGCGCCGCAGATGAACAAATGCCGTCCTCGTCCTCGTGGTACGCGATAACGTCCCTTTCCGTTTCGGGAGATGCCACCACGTTCTGCCTTTCCTTCAGCCGTTCAAGAGAGGCGATACTGTCACGGCATCTTGCCGCCGCTTCGTAATTTTCCGCTTCAGCATATTCCATCATACGCTCATGAAGAGCGGTGGCAGCTCCGCGTATATCTCCGCGCAGCACGGAAATCGCTTCCTTGAGGTGTTCCTTATATTCACGGGACGATATCCTGCCGCGGCAAACACCGGAGCATCGTCCCATCTGATCGTAAACGCATGAACCCACCTTACCGATATCGCGGGGAAACTCATACTTGCAGGTAGGAAGCGAGAATATACGCTCCATCGAAGTCAGTATATCTCTCACAGCCGCCGCAGACGAATACGGGCCAAAATATAGCGCCTCCGTGGATCTTTCAGCGCCGCGCTTTCTCGTCATAGTCAGCCGCGGAAAATCCACCCTCATATCCACCTTTATATACGGATACGCCTTCGCATCCTTAAGCTTTATATTGTATCTCGGCTCATGCCTCTTTATCAGCGACGCCTCAAGAGTCAGCGCCTCCATCTCGGTTTCGCAGACGATAGTTTCAAAACGGTCCACCGACGATACCATACGCTCAGTTTTGACGGCGTGTGCGGTATCTGCAAAATACTGAGAAACACGGCTTCTCAACGCCTTGGATTTTCCCACATATATAATGCTGTCGTTTTTATCACGCATTATATAAACACCGAACGTAGACGGCAGCTCCATAGCTTCGCGGTAAAGGCTATTCAGTTTATCGCTTTTTTCTTTGCTGATATCAATTCTTTTCATCGCTTTTTATTATAAACAAAAGATGTCCTCAATGCAAGGGTGATTTGTCGCAGGAACATGAAAAAGCGGACGTGGTCACGTCCGCTTTTCTTAATAGAATCCATTAGTTTTATTCGGAAAAACCGGTTTCGATAAGCGCAGTAAGTCCTGCGATAGCTTCGTTCTCGTCTTCTCCGTCAGCGATCAGACTGATGACTGCTCCCTGATTAACACCAAGCGAAAGAACTCCGAGGAGGCTCTTTGCGTTGACCTTACCGCCTTCACATTCGATCCAAATGGAGCTTGCGTAGCTGTTCGTTTTCTGTATAAAATATGTAGCAGGTCTCGCGTGAAGTCCCACATTATTCTTTATCGTGACGCTTTTGGATATCATATTTCCTCCAAAAAAATCGAATACACTCGAGTGCAAACGACTCTTCTCAGTTATATCATCTTGATTTGAATAATTATAACAAATGCCGACGTCAAAATCAATGTACATAATAATATATTTTATCAGTTTGACGCACATTCTTTTATGGCATTTTTACTATTGCCTCAACAACGTCGCCGTTCAGGACAGCGGTGAAACGTCAATAACCAACGCTGTGACCTTTATCTCTCCATTAAAGAGATCGATCTCCATACCCGCCGTTATCGGCAGCACTCCGTTAAGAAGGTATACCCCCTCGGAATAATAACCCGAAACGGAGAAGGCTCCGCGGCAATCTATCCTGCCGCTTTCCTCGTCGTGATAAGCGATCACAAGCTCTCCGTCCTCATTCTCCGTGTAATACTGGGCAGGCGTTACGGTAAAGTCAGATAACACAGCACCCGTCGCTGTGTCGTTCAGGGTGAAGCTTTCCCCCTCAACAAAATGCACCGACGACGTTCCTTCGATATCAGTGATAAGAACAGACACCGCTGCACCCGTAAATTCGGGGGTCACCGCAAGGATGCCGTTTTTTTCAGTGAGAATATATCTCGCCGCTACACCCGTTACCATAACGAGTATCAGTACGAGTAAAAACAGATCAAGCACACCGAAGGTTATCTTTCTGTTTTGCATATCGTCCTCCTACATAGATCGGGCGTTTATTTGCCCACGCTGATGCAAACGCCGCTGAATGAAAAATTATCCGTCCGCAGGGAATACTTACTTTCAACAAGCACCTCGTATCCCGATACGATAACTTCATCGGGAGACGATGATTCTGCCGAGATCGTTATATATAGATCGTATCGTCCCGGTATGAGCTGTCCCGTGAGAGCAGAGCGTGACGCGGTAACCTCGTAAGCTTTGACATTTCCCATAAACGTACCGTCCGTGGCGAAGACCTCGTCTCCCACGGTCACACGGTCGGTGAGCTCGTCTCTCACCTCGGCAGCTCTGATAACATAGCTGACGGAATAGGTGTCGTCAAGCGTGGAATCCGTCAGCACAAACTCGTAAACAAGTACGCCAACGGCAATTATTATGATCGCAAGCAGCACGTCGAAAAGCGTGATTCCGATACGCTTTTTTCCGGAACCGCTCTCTTTGATTCCGTTATTCATATATACCTCCGCCGGCAAATTATCTGTAATCAACGTCAACGGCAGCCGTTTTTGCGTCGCTCAAAGCGATGTTACCGCCACTCACGCGGTCGTCGCTCGTGCAACTCTCCCTCGGCTTCGGTGACGTATACGCCGAAACAAATGCAGCAAACATAAAAAACAAGATGAAGAGCCTTTGATCAGATAATACATCCATCGTAAAGGAACTTATCAAAAGCGCAATCATTCCGATAACGGACGACGCTGCTACCGCCGAGCTTTCACGAGATCCGCTGTTTTTTGATGCAGTAACGGCTTTTATGATAAGAAGAATGATCCAAAGCATAAATATAAGAACACCCGTGACTCCATAGCGCACCGCAATGCCGAGAGGGAGACACTGACTGTTGGAGGCAAGCTCGCCGAATCGGTCGTAGGATGCGTAAAGAGACGAAAATACGTCGTCGGATGCGCCTATACCGCCAATCACATTATCAAGGAATATACGCGCCGAATTGGCTCTCACACGGACACGCGCGACCGTATCGGCTCCCGAAAGATCGAGTATGCGCATAATAAAACGTTCAAGTGTGGGAGGCGCCACGTATAAAACGAAGGGCGCCGCGACCGCCGCAGCCATAGGAAGCCAAAGAAAATTAATGTTTCGTGTCGCCAAAATAATGATAATGCCCGCCAAAGCACCAAGCCACAGGCTCCGCGACTCGGTGTATACGACGGCTGCAACGGTGATAACCACGGCGAAGACCGCCGATACAGACACACCGCCTTCTTTTCTGACGACGGCACGTGTGATCATCATAGGCAAAAGCATAACGAGAAAAGGAGTCATATCGGCAGACTCTGCAAAAAGCGTGATGGCGCGATCCGCCATGCGCTGAAGTGCAGAAGATGCAAAATCGCATGAAAGCATCACTTCCATATCAAACAAGCGAGAGATCAGGAATACGAACGCTAGAAAACCACCGCCCACGGTGACAGAACGACGGCACTTTTCCCGCCAATCGTCGTTCTTGATAACGTTGGTTATAACGAAATAAACGAGGATGTAATGAACAGAGACGGCGTCACCGATACCCGATCCGTTCCCATAATGAACGATCCCACCGAAAATAACGACAAATGCATAAATGAGCATAACGGTATCGACGACATCAAGTTTGAAGGTTCTGCGTCCCGTTACGAGCTTAAATATGTATCCCAGCGCCAGAAACGCTATATACACCGTCATAGCATCGTATGACATAAATGGGGCAAGCACGAAAAGCACGATAACTCCGCCCTCCGTTCTCGTCATCAGAAGGTATCCCGAAATGATACAAACCACCGCTGCTACGATATGCCTTATATCAACGTAAAAGGATAATAACCCTAATATCATTCCCGAAAGCATCGCCGCTTCGCTTTTGCGATAAACGGCGCGCTTCAACGCAGCTGCCTCTCGTCTGAATCCTAAAACGTCAAATGCGATAAACGACCCCACCCAACTTTCCAGCACGCCTTCTGCAAGTGTCTTTTTAGACAGCAGAAGCGGGAAGGCAACGAGCATGATAACTACCGCCGTGATAAGCGCGTCTATATCTGCAACAAGGGTAGATGATACCGCCTTGATAACAAAAGCGAGCACTGAATAAAATCCCAGAGAGAAAAGAAAGGTGCCGTACGCTTTAAGGGTCACTCCCGGCAAAGCGCTTACGAATCTGTTAAGAAGACGAAGAAGAACGCTGCGTTCGGCGGAACGTGAAACGGTACGTCTTACGAAAGCAACAGCTTTAGAATATTGCACGCGCGAAAAGATGGCAGCCACGCCGCTCTTTTCCCAATTGCGCGAAAGTGCCTCGTAGGAAGTGAAAATATATTCAAAGATTCCCGTTTTTTGCACCGCATCATGTTTCGATGCGCTCCCTTTCAAAGATCCGTTCATTATCCCACCTCCTTACGCAAAATATGATCATTTGTTGTTGATAAGCAGATCGGGGCGACGCTTCTCCGTTTCGGCAAAAGCTCTCTCCCTTCGCCATTTATCAATGTTGCCGTGATGACCCGAAAGAAGGACCTCCGGCACGGCGACGCCCTTGTAAACGGGCGGACGTGTATACTGAGGATATTCCAAAAGTCCGTTTTCAAGGCTTTCCGATTCATAGCATTCGGGTGCCGCAAGCACACCGTCCACAAGCCTTGAAACGGCATCCACAACGATGCAGGCAGGTATTTCACCTCCCGTGAGAACGTAGTCGCCTACGGAAACGTACTCGTCAACGACAAGGTCAAGCGCGCGCTGATCGATGCCTTCGTAGTGACCGCACAGGATCACTACGGCATCGTATCCGAGAAGCTCGCGTGCCTTTTCCTGCGTAAACACCGTACCCTTTGGCGACATATAAAGAGTACGCACCTTCGCGCCTTCAGGCAAGGTACTTAGCACTGCCTCGTGGCAGTCACAGACCGGCTGGGGCATCATAAGCATTCCCTTGCCGCCGCCGTAGGGAGTATCGTCAACGCGGCGATGCTTGTCGGCCGTGTAATCCCTTATATTATACGTGTTCACCTCAATGTGTCCCGCCGTCTGCGCTCTGCCCGTTATGCTGGCGTCAAGCACCGAACGGACCATTTCGGGGAACAGGGTCATTATATCAAATCTCATATCAGTCAAACATTCCCGGGATGGGACGAACGTATATGGCGTCCTCCGTCATTTCGATAACGAACTCAGGCACAGCGGGCATCATACGCTCGCCGTCGGCAGTGTCGATAACGTATATATCGGAAGCGCCGCAGTTAATAACGTTTTTGAGGGTGCCGATATTTTCCTTGGAATCAGCGTGTATTATGGGCAGACCGAGCAGGTCGGCGATAAATCTGTCACCCTCCATAAGGAATTTTTGGAGCTCCTCACGTGCCGCATAAAGAGGTGTGCCCTTCAGCGCGATAGCGGCTTCAACGGTGTCAACGCCTTCAAGAGTGAGCAGAACGAAGCCCTTCTGAAGGGATGCCGCCTTGATATCAAAGGCGCGCTTTCCCTCGGGATCCCCATAGACCGTAGGGAGGGAGGCAAGTATTTCGGGGCTGTCGCAGTCGGATCTCGCCTTGACGACACCGCGCACACCGTGTGTATTTATTATTTCTCCGCAGGGGAGGTATAAAGACTTTTTCATCAAGCGTATGATTTCCTTTTGAACATATACTTATCTACTGTAAATTGTATCACAAAAACGTTGCTTTTACAAGAGGGATTCCGCATAAGAATAAGGTGTGACGCACCTAACGTGTTCGCGACGTATTTTCAGCCGTTTTTCCAAGTGGCGCCGCGTCAATAAAAAATAACTGTGATATTCTAAAAAAATCGATATAAATATTAGAGCACAGAAGCACCGATAATGATATAATAAACTTACACGGGGCAGAGCCGCCCACTTTTATTCGGAAAGGAAAGTTTTTATGAACATAATGGATCGCAAAGCGTATCTTGAAAAGATCGAAAACACCATAAAAAACGGTCGCTTCAAGGATAATTGGGAATCCCTCGCTCAATACGAAACGCCCAAGTGGTACAGAGATGCGAAGTTCGGCATCTTCATTCATTGGGGCGTATACAGCGTACCCGCATTCGGTTCCGAATGGTATTCGAGAAGCATGTACATACAGGGCACACGTGAATTCGAGCATCACGTGAAGACCTACGGCCCGCAGAAGGATTTCGGCTACAAGGACTTCATCCCCATGTTCAAGGCAGAGAAATACAACGCAGACGAGTGGGCACAGTTATTTGCCGATGCAGGCGCAAAATACGTCGTTCCCGTGGCAGAGCACCACGACGGCTTCCAGATGTACAAGAGCGATCTTTCCGAATGGAATGCTGCGGAAAAAGGTCCCTGTCGCGACGTTCTCGGCGAGCTGAAAACTGCCGTTGAAGAAAGAGGACTCAACATCTGCGCCTCCACCCACAGAATCGAGCATTGGTTCTTTATGGGGCACGGCAAGGAATTCGATTCTGATATAAAAGAACCACTCAAATGCGGTGACTTTTATTGGCCCGCCATGCCCGAACCACACCATCAGGATCTTTTCTCCGAGCCCACACCAAGCCAAGAATATCTTGAAGACTGGCTCCTCCGGTGCTGCGAGATCGTCGATCGCTACGCCCCAAAGCTCGTGTACTTTGACTGGTGGATACAGCACAGCGCCGCAAGGCCCTATCTGCAGAAATTCGCCGCCTACTACTATAACCGCGCCGAGGAAATGGGATATAAGCCCGTTATCAACTATAAGCACGACGCCTTCGCGTTTGGCACTGCAACCGTTGATATCGAACGCGGTCAGTTTGCAGACTGCAAGCCCTATTACTGGCAGACCGACACAGCCTGCGCTCACAACTCCTGGTGCTACACCGAAAACAATCATTTCAAGGATCCCATCTCCATCATCCGTGATTTCGTTGACATCATCAGCAAAAACGGCGGACTTCTCCTTAACGTAGGTCCCCGTGCAGACGGAACGATCACAGACGAGGATAAGAACATACTTCTCACCATCGGCCGTTGGCTGAAGGCAAACGGTGAGGCAGTATATGGCTCCCTTCCATGGCGCGTTTCCGCCGAAGGCCCCACCGAGATCCCAGAAGGTCAGTTCACTGACGGAAGAAACAAAAACTTCACCTCCGAGGATATCCGCTACACCTGCCGCGGCAACTCCATCTACGCCTTCGTGCTGAATTATCCCGAATCGGGCGGAGTGGCGCTCAAGTCCCTTGCGGACCGCGACGCATCCTCCAAGCCTCACTTCCACGGCATCATCAAAAACGTGACCGTTTTGGGGTTTGATGAACGCCCCGTCTGGAGCCGCGACGGAGATGCTCTCCGCATCAAAACGGCAAATGTCAAGAGCAATGCTCCCGTCGTTTTCAAGATCGAAACAGAATAAAAAAAATCACGCGGTGTCACCCCCGCGTGATTTTTTATAGGCACAAACGTACAATCTAAAAATAACAAAGGTATTCAAAATATATGAAAACCTATGGCTGTTGAAAGCACTTTCCCCCCAAGGTTATAATAAGTGTAGGATAATGTCATCCGTGTTTTGGCTTATATTCCTCGCGATACTTACGGGGGGACGAGCCAAACTGAGCGCGAAAAGCATTTGAAAAATAATTAGGATCGGAAAATCCCGTTTGATAGCAGATCTCCTTCACTGAAAGCTCCGTTGATTTCATAAGATTTGCCGCTGCCGAAAGCCTCATCTGGCGAAGATAAGCGGAGAATCCCATGCCTACCACCTCGGTGAATTTGTGTGAAAAATACGCGCTTGAAAGTCCCACATGCTTCGCCATCTCATCAAGGCTTATATCCTCGCGATAATGCTCCTTAACGTATATGATGGCAGATTTGATCATAGGGTGATCCACCGCAGGAAGGCTTATCTTTTCCATGTCACGGATAATGGAAATGCAAAGATTTTCAAGACGGTTTCTCACCTCGATCTCATACATCGCTCCCTTCTTTTCAAAGGCAAGGCGCAGCTCCTCGAATTTCCGTATCATATCGTCGCAGTCCTCATCGGTATATTGGATCGCAATAGGCACCGAATAAGAATACAGAAGCGACGCCACCTCATCGTTTATGTACGAGAGAAAGAACTGAGCGTTATAAAAATCAAGATACTCGTCTTCCTTCAAGGAATAGGTGTGATAGTCAGCAGGCGTCGTGAGAAAGAGCGTGCCGCGGCAAGCCTTGTGCGAAACGTTATTTATCTCGTATAGGCCCTTGCCATCGATAATAAACTCAAGCTCGCAAAAGCTGTGGTAATGGATATTACTATTGTAAAAATTACCGAAGCCGGCATTTTCAACGGTAACGTAGGCATTGGATCTGTCGTTTTTCGTGGGCGTTTTCACAAGCTCAACGCCGCTGCTTCTTCTTGGCATTTACATCACCTCGATAACATTGTACACCAGTGAAATCAGAGAATCAATATTTACCCAATAAATATTTTTATAAGGAGAAACATCATGAAAAACAAACTCATCGCGCTTCTACTCGTTTTAATTCTTTTGCTTTCGATGATCGCCTGCGGCACTTCCGGCGACGACAACGACGATGGAACTAAGGGACCGGTTGATTCCGGAACGGGAACCGAAACGATGGGCCTTAACGCCGGAAAGACGAATCTTGAGATCGCTCTTGAAAACTGCTCAGGCGTAGATTTTGAGAAGGAAACGCTCAAGATCCTCTCCCCCAGCCCAGGCAAGCACTTCTACAACTGGAGCTCTGCCACCGAAAACGAGATCTTCTATGATGAGCCCTCGTCCGAGGCTCTCCCCAACGCGGTATATAACCGTAATCTCAGGCTCGCCGATGCCATTGGCGTTGAGATCGAACCGATATTCGTTGGAGACACGGGTGACATCAACACGATCGTCACCCTGAACGATTCCGCAGGCGACAAGGAATACTACGACGTTATTCTCACCCGTCTTGACTACGCGATCAACTTCGCCACCAACGGAATGCTCCTTAACTTCTACGATATCGACACCATGAATCTTGAAAACGGCTGGTGGGATAAAGAGATCATCAACACCTTCACCATTGACGGTGACACTCTCTACACCCTCTCCGGCGACCTGAACTATTTCGACGACTACGCCGTTCAGGTCATGTTCTTCAACAAGGACATCTGCGAAAACATCGGCTACGATAATCCCTATCAGAAGGTAAGAGACGGTGGATGGACCATCGATCTTATGTATGAGATGGCAAAGAAGGCTGCATACGATGAAAACGGCAACGACACCCTCGACCCCGGCGTTGACGTTTGCGGCATCGCCGACAACTACGACGCAGTTCCTCACTACATCTTCTGCTACGATCTGAAAATGAGCGAGAACAACGAGCACGGCGTTCCTAAGGTAGTTATGCCCAACGACACCAACACCGCCGTCCTCGATAAGATCTACACCATGTTCAGCGACACCACCGTTGTGTCCACCTCTGTGACCGCATCCCACTTTATGCAGGATAAATGTCTCTTCTACGGCGAAATGCTCGGTGCTATCCCCAGCTTCCGTGATATGGAGACCGACTTCGGCATCCTCCCCATGCCCAAGGGTGACGCTTCTATGGAGAAATACCGCGCATACGTTTCAAACGGCTGGACTACCGTTATCGCTATCCCCCGTTATTTTGATTACACCGAGGCTTCCGAGATCGGCGCCATTCTTGAATGTATGTCCGCCGCATCAAAGGACCTCGTAACGCCCGCGCTTTACGATCAGCTCCTTGAGTCCAAATATATCAGAGACGAGGAATCAAAGGAGATGCTCACGTATATTCTTGACTCCAAGGTATACGACTGGGCAGGCGACCTTTCCTGGGCAAGTAACCTCCGCACCGCATACCAGAATGTTCTCACAAATGGCCCCTCATCCTTCACCACGGCTCTCAAGGCATACGAAAAGCAGATCAACAAGGCTCTTGAAAAGCTCTACACGAACCTGACCGCCGTTGAATAACCGACGCTTTGTATCCCGTCCTCGAAAGCGGACGGGATATTTTTATTAAAAAATCGTATAACCGTCTTTACTGTTCCGATACCGTTGATATATAATTGACTTATAAAAAGTGCCAAGGAGGCTTCACATGCTTAACGTTGCCGTTGTAGGTACGGGTAATATAGCGCCTGCTCATATCGGTGCGCTTCTCACGTTTCCCGAAAGATGCAAGATCGTCGCTCTTTGCGACATATATCCCGAAAAAGCTTACGCAATGAAGGAACGCTTCGGGCTTGATTGTCTCGTTTTCGACGATCACGAAAAAATGCTCGCTTCCGACGTAAAAATAGACGTGGTGCACGTTTGCACGCCGCCCTACACTCACGCCGAGATCGCCATCAATTCTATGAAGGCGAAGAAAAACGTCGTAGTCGAAAAGCCTATGGCTACCTGCCTTGAAGAATGCGACCTGATGCTTGCAGCCGAAGCGGAAAACTCCGTCACCATGTGCTGCATCGCACAAAACCGCTTCCGCGATCCCATAAGCAAGCTGAAGACCGTGATCGACAGCGGCAAGGCGGGCAAGCCCCTTATGGCTCACGTTAATTCTCTTTGGTGGCGCGGCCATTGCTACTACGATCTCTGGTGGCGCGGCCTTTGGGAAAAGGAAGGCGGCGGATGCACTCTCAATCACGCCGTTCACCATATCGATATGATAAATTGGTTCCGCGGAGAGCTTCCCCTTGAGGTCACCTCCGTTCTCTCAAACGTAGCTCACGACAACGCCGAGATAGAGGACCTTTCCTTCTCCGTCCTTCGCTACCGTGACGGCTTTATGGCAGATATCACCGCCTCCGTCGTTCATCACGGCGAGGAGCAGGGACTCGTTTTCCAGTGCGAGCGCGCCAAGCTTGAGACCCCCTGGGACGTATACGCGTCCGCGTCCCTTTCAAACGGATTCCCCCGCCGCGACGATGAGCTGGAGGCACAGCTTCGCGCCGATTACGACGCGATACCGCACCTGCCCTACGAAGGTCACACAGGCGAGATCGACAACTTTATGACGGCACTTGAAAAGGGCACCCGCCCCATGATCACGGGCGTGGATGGCAGACGCACCGTTGAACTTATCACCGCCATATACAAGTCCGGCTCCCTGAAGCGGACGGTGATGCTCCCCATCGAAAAGGACGATGAATTCTACCGCTTCGAAGGACTTCTTGCAAACGCCCCTCACTTCTACGAAAAATCCGCCTCCGTTGAAAACTTCACAAACGGAGATATAACCCTCGGAAACTATAAAAAATAAGGCAGGACTCATTATGGCACACATGGACGGAATGAACTATGTACCCGAAGGCTTCCCTCAGCCTGTCGTAAAGCCGGGTGAATTCATCATCGCTGCTATCGGCATGGACCACGGACACATATACGGAATGGTCGGCAGTCTACTTGACGCAGGCGCCACCATTAAATGGGCATACGATCCGGATCCCAAAAAGTTAGAAGCTTTCCTTCACCGCTACCCTCAGGCGAAAGCTGCCCGTTCAGAGGATGAGATTCTTTCAGACGATGAAGTGAAGCTCGTAGCCGCCGCCTGCGTCACGTCGGAGCGCGCTGCACTCGGCATCCGCGTGATGCGCGCAGGCAAGGACTACTTCGTTGATAAAGCCCCCCTGACGACTCTTTCACAGCTTGAAGAGGTGCGCCGCACCGTTATCGAAACGGGACGCAAATACGCCGTTTGCTATAGCGAGCGTCTTCAGAACGAAGCCGCCATATACGCAGGCAATCTCATAGAAGCCGGCGCCATCGGCAAGGTGGTGCAGGTTCTCGGTATGGGTCCCCACAGACTCAACGCCCCCTCCCGCCCCGACTGGTTCTTCATCAAGGAAAAATACGGCGGCATCCTTTGCGACATCGGAAGCCATCAGATAGAGCAGTTTCTTTTCTACACCGGCTCAAAGTCTGCCACTATCGTAAACGCAAAAATCGGCAACTATAACCACCCCGAGTACCCTGAGCTCGACGACTTCGGTGACGCCACCCTCATCGGCGACGGCGGTGCCACGGGATATTTCCGCGTTGACTGGTTCACCCCCGACGGTCTCGGCACCTGGGGCGACGGAAGAACCTTCATTCTCGGCACCGACGGCTATATTGAGCTTCGCAAATATATCGATGTTGCAAGATCCGGCGGCGGAAGCAACCTTTATTTTGTCGATAAAAAAGGTGAGCATTACATTAACGCCCACGGAACCGTCGGCTTCCCCTATTTTGGAAGGCTTATACTTGACTGCATCAACCGCACCGAAAGCGCAATGACTCAGGAGCACGCGCTTCTGGCGGCAGAACTTTGTGTCCGCGCACAGCTTCAGGCAACCGAGGTCACAGGACGTAAAATATAAAAATATCAAAGCTCCCGACGTTGCCGTCGGGAGCTTTTCTTTTATATATGTTCTTTTATATGTTCCATCACGCCGAAAAGGCTTTCTTCTATCGAAAGAACGATTCCCTTCACTTCCTCGTCGGGCTGCCACATATCAGGCACCATAATAACTCCGCAGCCGGCTCCGTGGGCAGACAAAATTCCGTTTTTACCGTCCTCAAGGGCAATGCAGTCTATAGGATCCTCGCCTATTGACGCGCAGGCAAGTCTGTAAATATCGGGGGCAGGCTTCGACCTTTCCACCATATCCCCCGTGATAACGGCGTCGAAATACTTCAAAACGTCGATAGCGGCAAGCTGCGACGTTACGCTTTTCGTGCTCGAAGAAGATGCAACAGCAAGCTTATATCCACTCTCCTTCAGATAGTCCAGAAGCTCACGAAGTCCCGGCTTCACCGGAACGCCTTTTTCTTCAAAATAACGGGCGAAGAATTCGTTTCTATACTGCTTGAATTCATCGGCTTTGTATCTGTCACCGAACTGTGCCACCCAGATCGGCTGAGTTGCCGCCCAAGTGAGTCCTATCATTCGGTCGTTCATATAGCCGGCGGGCCCGATACCGATCTTTTCTCCGGCATAGTCAAATGCAAGAACGGAAAGATACTCCGTATCCAGCATTAGACCGTCCATATCAAATATTACTGCCTTCATTCTTTGCCAACCTCTTTCATAATGCATTCAATGAGTCCCAGAGACAATAACAGTCCAAAAACCGCAAGACAACCGAAAATGAGCTTAGAAATGTCACTTGTTACAAATCCCATCGACCGGTTAAATATATTCGTGATCGCAAGAGTCAACGTCATGAGAGTCATCACTATTACACCGTGCGGTATGATGACGGACAATATCCCGCCTCTCGCGCCGCGAAATGAATAAAGTATACGCAGTATCGCCGCCGCAAAAGCGAAAACGCAATACACGATCAGTATCGTCCCCGTATCCGTCGAATTAACGTAAAGACGGGCAGGATACGCCGCATCAGCAAAAAGCAAAAGCATCACCACCACCGATAAGATCAACGCGCCGTGTGCGACAATATTATAAAAAATGCGTTTTGTCTTATTCATACGCCACCTCGCCAACGGCAATTATGTCGTATATTTCACGCGGCTCCTTGTCAGACTCTGTTGCTCTTTCATAATCCTGACGTATAACCTCGCCGTCGTAGTACGCGAAAGCGGAGTCGCCTCCGTCAAGATTATACGCAAGGGTCACACCAAGCTCCTCGTATACCTGCGCAAGGTCGGGAAGTCTCATTCCCTTGAAATACGTCAGTTCGCCCTCATACATAAGATCTAATCTTCCCTCTACGACGATGAAAACGTAATGTCCCGGCTCGTAGTAGCCAATAGAAGAACGCGGATTGCGTGACGTTATGTCACTGTAGTCGCTAAAGGAAGCGTAAGCCTCTCCTTTCACATTAAGAAGCGACGGCCCAAAATCCCACACCTGATAAACGTCCTTGCCGTCGAAATAATCCTCGGAATATTCATTGGGAGACACGATCTCCATAGTTCCGTCACGGTACAGCACGCAAATGTCGTTTTCTATGTTATCGCTTATCGTAAGCACCGTACCGTTTCTTATTGCAACGGCAGCGCTGTTGCCCCAAAAGTCGCCGCTTATGGCTCCGATCGGATCAGCTGCATCGACCAGCTCCGTAAACGGGTGCCGAGAATCACTTGCCACTGTGAACAAGTTTTCAATGTTACGAACATAAACGTCGTAAACGATATATTTCGCCGCATAATCGTCAACGGGGACTGTCACCTCCGTAACTGTCATATATATATCGTGACTGCGGTAGTAGCCGTCTCCTTCGTCAACAACCCCCTTCTCTGCGAAAACATCTGGGAGTGTGTCTCCGAAATCGCCCTTATCGACAGTGCTTTCGTGATCTGTATCAGCCTCCGCATCGTCCTCCCCGTCAGTTTCCTCTTTGACCTCATCCCTGCCGATAATACCGATGGCATCGTCACTTTTACCGGATGAGTCGGAAAGGCGCTTGACGTGATGATGCCACACAAACGAAAACAGCAGCACCGCAAGAGCAAGCAGATCGCAGGCCACGGCGGTGATGATATACCGTATTTTCCCGTTCATAAGCAAACATCCTTTCTGTTCTTATATGATATATTTTATCACCTGATACCGAACACTTCAACACAAAATATAAGTATTTACATTTAGCAGAGTATTATCTCGTAACGGATCTGTTAAATTTAACTTTTCGGGGTTTACAAATCCGCCTCATTTGTATATAATATATTGAAGATAAATAATATTACGACTGTGATCGGAAAGAAAACGGATCCCGCCGCTTTTTCAGAGACCGTCCCTATGGCTGAAACGGACGGAAAGAGGTGCCGTATGTGCGTCCGTGAGTCTTGCGCGTGAAATTTCAGTAGCGCTCACGTCCCCGCACGTTACGCGGAGTAAAGCGACAAACCGGAGTGGAACCGCGGTCATACCGCCTCCCGTGAAAAATTTCACGGGAGGCTTATTTTTTTGAAAGGTCATCAAATCAATGAGTAAGATACAAATATCAATCGCTGCTTGCCTTGCCCATGACGCAGGCAGAGCTGTCATCAAAGCCACCGACACATTAACTAATATAAAAAATGAAATGTCAAACGATATCAAATCGGTTCGTGAACGCGACCCGGCCGCAAAGAGCGACCTTGAAGTGGCGCTTCTCTACCCCGGCATACACGCCATCTGGGCGCACCGCATCTCCCACGCGTTATATAAAAAAAACCGCTTCACGTCAGCGCGCGCGATCAGTCAGGCGGCAAAGTTGATAACGGGCATTGAGATACATCCCGGCGCCACAATCGGTCACGGTCTTTTCATCGACCACGGCTCAGCCGTCGTGATCGGAGAGACCGCCGAGATCGGAGACAACTGCACCATCTATCAGGGGGTAACTCTGGGCGGTACCGGCAAAGAAACGGGCAAGCGACACCCCACCCTCGGCAACGGTGTTATGATAGGCGCAGGCGCCAAGGTTCTGGGCGGATTTTCCATCGGCGACAACACCAAGATCGCCGCAAACGCCGTCGTGCTCGGTCCCGTTCCGGAAAACAGCACCGCCGTTGGCATTCCTGCCCGCATCGTAAAGAAGAACGGCACCCGTATAGACAATCTCGATCAGGTACACATTCCAGACCCCGTGGCTCAGGAGCTGTGCCGCATCAACATCAGGCTTGAAGCGCTTGAAAATAATAAAAACAGCAACGAATAAGCAAAGAAAGGACTATTATAAGAATGATCTGCAAGCGATGCTTCCGTTTATCCGACGATGGTGAGACATATTGCCCCTATTGCGGAAAATCCTTCACCGACGACAGCGAGATCGAGGTGAAGTCCGACGAAGCCAAAGACAGCGACAAAAATGAAAAAGAAGACGTCGTTATAACCGACGATATCGTGAAAGGTATGCCTCTTGAGGACCTGATGAAAAACCCCACGATGCCTCCCCCATTCATTCCGCCACGAGAAGTTCCACCCCCTGCCGCCGAAGCATCTCCTGCAAAAAAGCTCATCCACGGCATCTGGCATGCACTGCTCTATTTCACACTCTTCCTTTTGGTGCAGAACGCCGTTGCCACCGTATTCGCAACAGTTTTGGCAGTAGACACGACCGCCGATTATTTAACGGATTATTACCTCAAAGAAAGCATTGACGTTGACGACCTTACGGATGAAGAATACGAGGCGATGATGAATAAGCTTACGGAAGAGCTGAACGTCATAATGATGGAGTCTATCGAGGATATCGACTATAACCTTCTAAGCGCCATTGCATCTGCCGTCACCGTTATCGTGCTTATGATTATCGCAAAGCTAAAGCACCGCACATTTGCCGAGCACACAGGCTTCAGGCTGAAGCCTCTGTCAAGACCTGCCGTATACGCCGTTATCCCTGCGGCGATCGCGCTCCAGTTTATCGTTATATTCATCCTCAACATCATCCCATTTTCCGAGGAAACGCTCAAGGGTTACGAGGAGCTTTATTCCTTCATCGGTGAAAGTCCATTTTTGATCGAGATAATCTCCGTCGTCATCGGTGCACCTTTGGTGGAGGAGCTTATATTCCGCGGCTGTATCCAGTCGCGCCTTAAAAGAGGAATGTCCGCCGTACCCGCCGCCATCTTCTCCTCCTTCATTTTCGGCATAGCTCACGGGCACATCATCGCCATTTCCTATGCCTTCATCCTTGGCCTCGCCCTTGCTTATCTTTATGAAAAGTACGACTCCGTTACCGTTCCGATACTCTTCCACGCGGCATTCAACGCCACCAACTACCTGCCTATACTGAACGAAAACTCAACGAACGGCGAGGTACTCGCCGTCGTTGCTGTGTCGCTTTTAGTATTTGCGGCGTGCGCATTCATTATCATCAAGGATGGCGCAAAGGACAAAACAAAAGAATCAGAAAAAGGAATCTAACCCGCTATGCTTTATCTTTACAATTCCGCAACTCACGAAAAAGAGCTTTTCACACCTTACACCCCCGGAAAGGTCAGCATGTACACCTGTGGCCCCACCGTCTATCACTTCGCGCATATCGGAAATCTCCGCACCTATATAATGGAGGATGTGCTTGATAAGTACCTCCGCTATTCCGGTTACGACGTTAAGCGCGTTATGAACATCACCGATGTCGGACATCTTTCCAGCGATGCCGACGAAGGCGAGGACAAGATGCTTAAAGGTGCTCGCCGCGAAAACAAGACGGTGCTTGAGATCGCCAAATTCTATACCGATGCTTTCCGCGCAGATGCAAAAAAACTCAATATCCGTTGGCCTGACATCACCGAGCCTGCAACACGCTGCATCGGAGACTATATCAAGATGATCAGAAAGCTCATCGAAAAGGAATACGCCTACATCTCCGACGGTAACGTTTATTTTGACACCTCTAAGCTCCCTGAATATTACGTTTTCAACAAGCAGAATGAGGAAGACCTTGCCGTTGGCGTTCGCGAGGGCGTTGAGGAGGACAAAGCAAAACGCAACAAGTGCGACTTCGTTCTCTGGTTCACGAAAAGCAAATTCGAAGATCAGGAGCTTAAATGGAACAGTCCATGGGGACTAGGCTACCCCGGCTGGCACATCGAATGCTCCGCCATCAGCATCAAGCATCTCGGTGAGCATCTGGACATCCACTGCGGCGGTATCGATAACGCATTTCCTCACCACACAAACGAGATCGCGCAGTCCGAAGCCTACCTCGGACACAAATGGTGCAACTATTGGGTCCACGTGCTTCACCTGAACACCTCCGGCGGAAAGATGAGCAAATCCACTGGCGAATTCCTCACAGTTTCGCTCCTTGAGGAAAAGGGATACGCCCCTGTCGCATACCGCTTCTTCTGCCTGCAATCTCATTACCGCAAGTCCCTCGTGTTCTCCTGGGAAGGCCTTGACAACGCTGCCGGAGCTTATAACAAGCTTATCGCAAAAATCGCATCCCTCAAGGAGGGCGGCGACGTTGACAACGCCGCATTCGATGAATACAAGGCTCGTTTCATCGAAGCGCTCGACAACGACATCAACACCTCCCTTGCAGTCACCGCCCTTTACGACGTGCTGAAGGCACCCATCTCCGACGCAACGAAGCTTTCCCTCCTTGCAGATTTCGATCGCGTGCTTTCTCTCGATCTTCTTGAAAACGCAGAAGCACAGCGCCAGCGCGACGAGGCTGCGCGTCAGGCTGAAAACGGCGATCCCGAGATCCTCGACGCCATCGCCGCAAGAGCAAAGGCGAAAGCAAACAAGGATTATGCCGAAGCCGACAGGATCCGCGCCGAGCTTGCAGAACGCGGTATCACCCTGATCGACACCCCCAACGGCACCACCTACAAGATCAACTGACGTGAAAAAGAATAAAGCCCGCGCCGCGAAAAAGTTCAAGCGCCCCGCGGCGTGGCTTTTTTATCCGGCGCTCTTTATCGTATCTATCTATTATAAGCTCCGCTACAACGTAAGGATCGACAAGAATATGCCCAAAATAAAGGGGCCCGCACTCGTTTTGTCAAACCATCTTTCCGACAAGGACCATTTTCTTACAGCCCTTGCTCTCGCGCCAAACCGTCCCACATATGTGCTTTCCGCACACTTTATGATGAATCGCTTTCTTCGCCCCGTTCTGAAGCTTATGAACGCAATCACAAAGCGTATGTTTGACGCAGATACGGGTGCTGTGTTGAATATTATGCGTGCCGCAAGATCGGGGAATGTTATCGTTCTTTTTCCCGAGGGCAGACTCACCTGGTATGCTCACTCTATGCGTATCACAGAGGGTACCGTCTCACTTATACAAAAGCTTAAGGTGAACGTATATCACCTTATCCCAAACGGTGCCGCACTCACTTTCCCCAAGTGGGCGAAAAAGCCTCGCCGCGGAAAGATCACCATCACGGGTAGTCTTCTTTTCTCTGCAGATGAAATACCTGAGCTCACAAAGGAAGAGATCTTTTCCCGCATGGCAGATGCCTTCCGTCACGACGACGAGACCGCATGCCGTGGCATAAGATTCAAAACCTGCGCCACAGCGGAAGGACTCGACGGTATACTCTATAAATGCCCTTCCTGCAAAAAAGAATGGACTCTTACCGCCGAGAAATCAAGCATCCGCTGTACCTGCGGTCTTAACGCCACTCTCCACGACGATTGCGTTTTCACGGGAGCGCCTTTATCCACCGTCAACGAGTGGTATGAGTGGCAATACAGCGAGCTTGATACGAGCATTCCCCTTGAAAGTGAAGCCTCCCTTTCCTCCACAGACAATGACGGTATAATGGTAAAGGGCGCAGGCTATGGCAGGTGCCGTCTTGACCGTGACAGCTTCTCCTTTGATGGCGAGCTTTTCGGAAAGCCACTTTCCTTCAACGTACCCACAGAAAACATCCCCGCTGTGCCCATCACGGTTGCAGACCGCTTCGACGTTTATCACGAAAAGCGGATTTACAATTTCTCACTCCGCCCCGACCCGCGCCACACCGTAAAGTGGGCGATATATTTCGACCGGCTCACCGACGAACGCATAGGAATGAAAGGAAAATAAAAACAGAGGTGTTGATATGACAAAATGCAATGAAAACGAAGCGCTGACGATTATGAACGAGAGATTCGGTCACGATAACCTTATCGCACTTGCAACGATCAGTAAAAACACGCCTTATGTGCGCGCTGTGAACGCTTACTATGAAAACGGCAGCTTTTACGTTATCACCCACGCAAAGTCAAACAAAATGCTTCAAATAGAAGAAAATCCGCATGTCTCGATCTGTGGTGACTGGTTCACCGCCCACGGCGTCGGTGAAAGCAGAGGACACATACTCGCCGATAAAAACGCGGAGATTGCCTCGAAGCTTCGCGCTGTTTTCGCGGAATGGTATAATAACGGACATACGGATGAATCAGATCCGAACATCGTGATTCTTGAGATAAAGCTTACCCGTGGCATTCTTTTTTCGCACGGAACACGATATGAGATCGAATTTTAGATAATAAACCGCGCCAATGGCGGACGCTCATAAAACAGTTAGTCCTCCGTATGACTGAGATCATACGGAGGACCTTTTCGGATATTCATCAAACTTACCGTCCGCAGTGGATAGCCGCTTTTGCAGCGCAAAAAAAGCGGGCTCACCTTGACGGAAAATAGCAACGTAACGTTCTTGGCTATGAATTTTCTTCTGCTGATGGCGAACGAAGCTCCGCGGATGCACGATACGCCTAACCGGAGTGTATAGAAATTCGCCCTTTAGTTCCCAAAGTTTTTTCAAGAGCGGACAAATTCAAGTTTTATCTTAATCCATTCGCAAAAACCCATGAATAAAACATCTCTTTTGGTGGTTTTGTGTATTCATAGTCAAACAGAGAGGTCGTGGTGTCAATAATATTTATGGCTTGTTCAAGCACCTCTTCAATTGATTTACCAGCAACATCAATTTCCACTTCATTGACAAGAGGCTTTCGCTTAATATTTTTCTCATTCATCTTTTTTTGCAACTCGTAATCTATAAGTCCGTTGTTAGGTCGATTTTTCATCTGCTCCTGAATCTGATCTAAATCGCTGCATATAAGTTTTATTGTGATGAAATCAGTGCCCTTGAAAACAATAGGAATATCTGCCGTTCTTAAATCGTCAATATCAGAAGCAATTATATTTTTATAACCTAACCCATGAAAACACATAAGCATTGCCACTTGATTTTCCCAACAAGTAAGCTCTTCAAGTTCTCCCGTCATCGCCTCGGCGCCGTCTCGTGAGATGAACTCAGGTATCATATGCTGCTCTACACACGTTGTTTTATAGTGTGCGAGTAAACCGTTACTCAAGGTTGTTTTTCCTATACCGCTTGCTCCGGTAATAAATATAAAGTCTTTCATCTTTTCACCTCTATATGTTCAGAAAATGTTTAATAAGCATCCGCCAATGGCATCATTTTTACTTTCATTAAACTCTCTTATCGGTCGAAGGTGAATCTGTCGAATCTCGCAAGGCTGCCGTCGGTGACAAACTCAAAATACACCGCCTTGTTGCCCGTGACGTTTGCTTTTACGTCAGCATCAGCCTCCGTCTTGCCTTTTTCGATCACCACGGTTGCAATGATCTCACCGTCGCGGCTGTTAATACGTACGTTTACCGTAAGATTCGCCTCGGATTCTGCTTCCAAAGTCACCGTCTTTGGCGAAACGTCACCAAAATTCAAATATCTGAAGCCAACTACACCTCCGTTCGGTATATCAGCCACCGGAGCCGTCACCGATTCAATCTCGTCGTAAACGGCAACGATATACGCCCCCTTTGCTCTGGAAATATGACAGGCATAGCCTGCGGATATGATCTTATACGCATCAATACCGTCCGTATGCGCTCCTTGAGAGGTCATTTCAACAGGCACGGAAGCTATGGGTTCCCCGTTTTCGTATATCACCTTGCCTATATAAGGCTTCCCGTCCTTGCCAAACGCCACCTCGATAGGCTCCAGCATCGCCTGACGGGAGTATTCGTCGCGACCGGTCTGTCTATGGTAGAACACGTACCACTTTCCCTTCACGCAAACGATGCTTCCGTGATTGTTTCCCCAACGGAAGGTGTGTTCCTTGCCCTCCTTCTTCTCCAGAATCTCGCCTGCGTTAAGACTTATGTCGCCGCCCCACACGTATCCGTCCAGGGGCGAGTCGCTGTACTGATAGGAAAGAAATCCGCTGCAGGGACCGTTTATTCCAAACTCGGGCAAATACCCCTCATAACGCTTTGAATAGATGTAAATGTATTTATCCCCCACCTTTCTAGGAGAGGACGCTTCAAAAAACGAATCAACGGGATCATATGGCAAGTTTCCGTTTCGCCAGGGCGCGTCGCAGCAGCCGATAGGTTGTGCGCGGAATGTTCCGGTCTTTATGGTTGCCATATCGTCACAGAGCTCCGCTGCGTATGCGGCGCAGAATCCCCAGAATGCATACACCCTACCGTCATCGTCAACAAACACGCCGGGATCAAATCCAAGCTCCGTTTTTACGGGATCCGTAAAAGGTCCCCACGGTGTTTCACTCTTTGCCACAAAGATACGCGAGCCTCTGCCCTCCGCCGCATACAGATAGTATATTCCGTCCTTCTCCACCACGTCGGGCGCGTAAAGCGGACTGCCATCCGACGAACGGTAGCATATACCGTGACATTTCCAGTCGGTAAGGTCATCCGTAGGCGCGCTCCACACAACATAATCCGTGCCGCAGTACTCCGTTTTCAGCGTATCGTGGGAGCCGTAAACGTAAAGTCTCTCCTCACCGTTATTGTTAAACACACGGGGCTCACCGTCCGGAACGTGTTCCCAGAGGGGCATGTATGGATTTGCGCCCTTTATGTATTCTTTCGTCTTCATAGCCAACACCTCAGCAGAGTTTTTCTCTGTTTTCAGTATATCACCGCCGCACTACGGATGTCAACGAATAACGGTTCCATTCCCGAACATTATCCAAAACGAACAAAAAATCCGATTTCAAGGGCACATACTCTTGAAATCGGATCTTTTCTTTGTCAATATACGCTGTAAAACAGGTAATAGAATATGAGTGAGACAGCAAAGAAGCCTGCACCGACGATGAAAACGAAGCCATATCCCTTTACTTTTTTTGAGCGCTTGCGCTCTACGTATTCGGAATATTTCTCGTATCTTTCCTCGCGCCATTGCCCGAACGGAAACAGACGCTTGAAAACACCGCCAACCAAAAACGAAACGCCGTCAAGAGCACCTTCGTTCGATAGATACACAAGGCATCCGAGCATTATCAGAAGGATACCGGGCACCGAAAAAGCATCGCAAAGTATCTTATACTTCTGAGCAAGATCGGTAACCGAGGCATATTCGTAATTTTCAAATATCAAACACGACATTATAGCGCCAAACACGATTGTAACGGCGTATTTGAAAATTGTCGGAGCATACTTTTTCACAGACCAAGCTCCTTCTTGTAACGTGTTTCCTCAGCATCGTTACAGTAAACGAAGTGACCGGGAGTGATCTCTCTCATAGAGGGCTTATCAACACTGTAATCGTGTTCCGCGAGAGAATTATATACGATCCTCGTGCGGTTCTTTTCCGAATGGGGATCCGGAAGCGGAATAGCAGAAAGAAGCGAACGAGTATAAGGATGCAACGGATGCGCGAAAAGCTCATCGGAGGTTGCAAGCTCTACCATCTTACCGTAGTACATAACACCGATCCTATCGGAGAAATACTTAACGACTGAAAGATCGTGTGCGATGAAGAGAATGGTAAGACTGAGCTGCTGACGAAGATCATTCAAAAGGTTGATGATCTGAGCCTGAATGGAAACGTCAAGAGCGGAGATAGGCTCGTCTGCGATAAGAAGATCGGGACGCATAATAACGGAACGGGCGATACCGATTCTCTGACGCTGACCGCCTGAGAACTCATGAGGATAACGACCTGCGTGTTCACGAACGAGACCAACGAGCTCAAGGATCTCGTATACCTTCTCGTCAATATATTCCTTGTCCTTGATACCGTTGATAACGAGACCTTCCGCGATGATCTCTCGTACCGTCATACGGGGATTGAGAGACGCGATGGGATCCTGGAAAATCATCTGTATCTTAGTAACGAGCTTCGTGTTCTTTGCAACACGGAGATCGTTCTTATATTTGCGCTTCAGCTCTGCCGTCTTCTTAGCATCGCCTTCTGCCGCCTTAAGCTGTTCCTTATATTCTGTCTTGATCCTTTCAACCAACGTTTTTGAGTATTCTCTGTCGGAATACCTATGATCGAAATTGGCAGACTTAATATTGGCGCGGTTTTCCGCCACGATCTTTTTGAGTTCTGCTTCCGCTTCAGCGATAAGTGCCTTGTTCGTATCTGCCTTTGCGGGATCAGCTTTGATCTCATCCTTAAGAGACTTGATCTTTTCTGCAGTGGACTTTCTCGCTTCGGAGATAGCGTTCAGATATGAACGAACACCTGCACAGATGCGCTGCCCCTTAAAATAGATGCTGCCTGACGTGATATCGTAGATCTTGATGATGGAACGGCCGGTAGTCGTTTTACCGCAACCGGATTCTCCAACGAGTCCGAAAACCTCGCCCTTCTTGATCTCGAAACTTACGTCGTCAACAGCCTTATTCGTTTTGAAATACTGGCACAGGTTCTCAACTTTGAGAAGAACTTCACCGTTTTTGATTTCTTCCATCAGTTATTACCTCCTGCCTTTTTCATTCTTTCGATGCGGCTCGTAATGATCTTCGGCACCTCAACCTTTGGTGCATCGGGATGCAGGAGCCAGGTAGCAGCCTTATGAGTGGGAGACACCTCAAACATAGGAGGCTGAGCCTCGAAATCTATCTTAAGCGCGTACTTGTTACGGTCTGCAAAAGCATCGCCCACAGGGGGATAGATCATATTGGGAGGTGTGCCGGGGATAGCGTCGAGTTTTTCATTGGTATCGAGATCGGGCATAGAAGAAAGGAGCGCCCAGGTGTAAGGATGACGAGGATCATAGAAAATATCGTCAGCCGTACCGTATTCAACGATCTTACCTGCGTACATAACTGCGATGTCGTCAGCCATGTTCGCAACGACACCAAGGTCGTGTGTGATGAAGATAACGGAAAGGTTTCTTTCTCTCTTGAGCTTATTGATAAGCTCAAGTATCTGTGCCTGAATGGTAACGTCGAGAGCAGTGGTAGGTTCATCGCAGATGAGAATGTCGGGGTTTGCCGCAAGTGCAATAGCGATAACGATTCTCTGACGCATACCGCCGGAAAACTCGAAGGGATACTGATAGTAACGGGTACGGGGCTCGTGGATACCAACCTCGTCCATAAGCTTGATAGCCTGTTCCTTTGCCATACTTGCAGTTACACGGTAAACCACCTGAGAAGCCTTTTCCTTAAGGTGATCTACGATATCGGAGCTGCGTGTCTTGAAATCTATAGAATCGGCACCTGCAATGTATGCATTGTAGCGCTCTTCAAGATGCTCAATGATGGAAACGATGTTCGCCTTGAGCTCGTCAAGATCGTAGACGACCTTGGGCACTACCTTCCAGTCAACAGTCTTGCCGCGAGCGATAAGAGCATCGCGCTTTTTAGTCTGACGTTCGAAGCGTGCTTCCTCGCGAGGATTCTGCTTCTTGAAACGGAAGTACTGCGCAACGGCGCCGGAGAGACTGCTTCTGAACGTGTATGCAGTACTATCCTTGAGCAGCTCCAGCTTGTCAATGGAAGCTTCAACTTCAGCGGAAAGAGTCTTGCAGAGAGCTTCTGCCGCCTTCTGTTTGAAATCACCGCGATAGAATTCCTTTGCTTCAGAAAGCTTTCCGAGAACCTCCTTCTTCTTTTCGAGGGCAACATTATACGAATGTTCAACGCCCTTAGTCTCAACGGAGATGAACTCTCTCATATAATTCTCGTCGAGATACGAAAGCGTGATCTCGTTGAGCTCTTCTACGGTCCTACCGTTAAGAGAAATGTCGTTTCCGCAGTACTTATAGTAGCCGATGCGGAAGAAGTTGGGACGCTCGGTTGCAAGCACCTGCCGGAGGACCGCCTGCACTTCACGAAGAACGGAAATGACCTTTTCAGTCATGCCCTCAGCGTTTGCGTCCTTCTTATACTCTGCTCTGAAAGCGAGCATTTCATCCGCGAGACGTGTGAGCTCCTCGTCGCGATCAACTGTAAGGAACTGATTCTTAACTCTTGCGAGCTTTTCTGCATATTCCTTGAGAGACGCCTTAACGTCGAGCTTCTGCTTCTTTTCCATCATAAAGACGAAGTCTTCAATGTTGGAGATAAGCTCTTCTGCAACGGAAGAAGCTTCGTTATATTCAGTTTCGATCTTGGTCGCCTCAATGCAGAACTTGTCGAAGGTTGAGATCATCTCCTCGATCTTCGACGCATTTTCAGCACCGGACGCTGCAATCATATTCTCGCGAAGGAGAGCGAGGATGCTGTTAAATTCAGCTCTCGCTTCCTTGCGGTTTGCCTTATTTTTAAGGAGCATTGCTTCCGTGATCTGTTTACCGATCTTAACGATGGGATTCAGAGACGAAAGCGGATCCTGGAAGATCATAGAGATCTTATCTCCGCGGATCTTATACATGTCATCCTCGGTGATCTTAAGAAGATCCTTACCGTCGTAAAGTATCTCGCCACCCTCAATAATAGAGTTGCCGGCAAGAATACCGAGAATTGCTTTTGATGTAACAGACTTGCCGGAGCCGGATTCACCGACTATGGCAAGAGTCTTACCGCGCTCAAGGTCGAAGGAGATATCACGAACCGCCTTGAGCGTTCCGCTGCTTGTACGGAACGATATTTTAAGTCCTTTAACTTCAAGAATCTTATCCATGACTTAGTCCTCCACACCGCGAAGGGACGGGTTAAATGCATCGCGCAGACCGTTACCGAATAGGTTGAAGCATATCATAAGGAGAGAGAGTATGAGAGCGGGGAAAATGAGAAGGTGCGGGTAGTTCGTCCAGATGCTGCTTGCATCGGAGAGAAGCGTACCGAGAGAGGTTGCTTCCGCTGTACCGAGCTTAACGATACCCAAATAGCTGAGCATACTTTCTGAGTTGATAACTCCGGGGATAACGAGTGCGGATGATGTGATGATAGTACCGAGTGTGTTCGGGAAAATGTGCTTCCAAATGATACGGCGGTCGCTCGCGCCGAGGGTTCTTGCTGCCATAACGTATTCCTGAGACTTGAAGCGGTAGAACTGCGTTCTGACTCTGGACGCAGTGCCGATCCATCCGGTTACGACGTATGCAAAGAGAAGACATACGATAGGACCTGCAGACTTAAGACCGAATTCATTTCTGAAGAAAAGGTCCATCGGGTCCTTCAGGTGGAGTTGGAACAATGTCGCAACGACGACGAAGGGGATACCTGCAAGGATATCGGACACACGCTCAAGAATGATATCAATGGTTCCGCCGTAGTATCCTTCAATGGCACCGTACATAGCGCCGAGAACGAAATTGATAACGGAAACGAAAACGGCAACGAGCAGAGAGAGTCTGATACCATCTGCCATACGTATAGCAAGGTCGTAGCCCTGGCTGTCGGTACCGAAAATATATTCGGGTGCGAAGCCATTGTTGAACATATAGTAGTTATAGTAAAGGAGACGGACTCTGAACATAGCAGTATCAAAGTCGCTGCTTCCGGAGTACTTGTAATAAAGAACATTACCCTCAGCGTCGCGCTCGTAATTATCCTCGAGCACTGCCTTACCGCTTTGGAGATCGGCAAGCTTGATCTTTGTCACGTTACCGTCTTCATCAACGGAAACGGGATTGTTCTTCTGAGTCTTATACCAGTTGTTTGCGTTTGCAGGGTCTGCATTGAATTCGTTCTTCGCAACAAGAGGATAGAGGACCTGAAGACCGGTCTCCTCTTCCCACGCCTTGAGCGCTGCGTATTCGGACTGCTCGATAGACTTTTCGATAAAGCCAACCTCAAGATAAACGTCGGAATCGGCATAATAATATTCAACCATCTGCTTCTTTGCATTCTGCTGAAGCACGGGATCACTGTAGCCTCTTATGAGAGGCTGATACTTGCTTGCAAGCCCCTCCTCAAAGGTCGCACCGTGAGCATCGCCGTCTGCAGCACCAACGCCTATACCAACGGTGTAAACGAGAGATTTCTCGGAATAAGAGCGCTCAACGGTACCGTCGGCAATGCCGATATTGGCAAGGAACTCGTTTCTCGGTCCCTTCTTTGCATAATAAACGTCCATAAACGTTTTATCAAACGTCGTCTTTTCCGTAGATCTGAATCCGGAGATAACGGGGCAAAGGAACGAGAAAAGAGCAATAATAACGATGATAGCAAGCGCGGCAACGGACGCTTTATTCTTGCGGAAGCGGATCCATGCATCGCGGAAATAGCTTATCGGCTTATCATCGAACTTTTTGTCCATAAGGCGTTCGCCTTCGTGGGCAAATTCAAATTTCTCACGCGGGATACTGTTAATATCAAAGGTTTTTTCTGCCATATTATTTTTCTCCCATTCTGATTCTCGGATCGATGAAGCCGTAGCTTATATCAACGACGATGCCGGCAAGAAGTCCGATAAACGTGTAGAATACAGTATCGACCATAAATACGTCGTAGTCAAGCAGATTGATGGAACGCATATAGAGCTGACCAACGCCGGGAACGGAGAAGATCTGTTCGATGATCATAGAACCGCCGAGGATGCCAACGAAGCTGGAAATGATCATGGGGAGGATCGGCACCATTGCATTTTTAAGTGCGTGACGGGTGGTTGCCTGCGCGCGGGTAAGTCCCTTCGTGCGTGCGAGCAGCATATAGTCGGAGGTAAGGGTCTCCGTAAGCTCTGCTCTTGTGAAACGGCAAAGACCTGCGATCTCACCGAAGGAGAGCGCAAGCACGGGGGAGATCATACTTACGAACATCTTCCAGGAGAACCAGGAACCGCCCGCATCCGCAAGAGACGAAACGAGCTGAGGCAGAAGGTTCCACTTATAATAGAAGAAATACTGAACGAGGAAGGCATAAACGTAGGAGGGCACGGAAATAAACACCATAACGATAGTGCTTATGAAGGAGTCCTGCCATTTATTTTTCTTGACTGCTGCATAAATGCCGAGGCCGATACCTATCGGGATGGAGAACAGCAGTGAATAAAGGTTTACGATAACGGTGGGAAGAAGTCTGGACAAAAGAAGATCAAGGGCAGGCTCACGGTAGTCAATAGACCAGGACGTGCCGAAGTCTCCGTTTGTGAAGATATTCTTCAGGTAGATCGCAAACTGCGTAGGAATGGGCTCTTCATAACCAAGAGCTCTCCAACGATCAAGAACTGCTTTTCGCTGGTTCGCGTCGAGTCCGTCCGGCGGCTGCTGAGGGAGCAGTCTTATAAGCGTAAACGCGATCGTAACAATAACGAACAGCGTGAAGAACATCAAAAGGATTCTTTTTATAACGTATTTCGTCATAACGTTATTCTCCTTAGCTTAAGGGATGGTAGATTATAGAGTGAAAAATAGTTGATTCTTCGCTCGAGATGATCCGCTCGGAATGCCCGTCCAACGGGACGTCGGAGTGAACGATCTCGAACGAAAAAAGGAACAATTTTCATCAACCCGAAAAATCAAGGTTAGCAGGGGGGATCAAATTCCCCCCTGCCGCCTTTTTTATGGTGTATTCAGTATGATTATTTCAGTTATCAGAATTATTCGTACTTAATATCGCCATTCTGTTCAGCGCAGAATTCTGCCCATTCTTCATCGGTGTAGTTGTAGGTCATAAGCTCAAGTCCGCCGAAACCGTACATGATGTTGTATTCATCGGTGTAGTAGTTGCACTTGTAGGAGAGCATAGAGCATATAGTAGTTCCGCAGAAGGGGATTCTGTAGTACTTTTCAAGGAAGAGCTTTTCCATCTGAGCCGTGATAGCGAGCTTAACGGAGAAGTCTGCAGTTGCGAACTGGCCGGTACCGGTCATGGAACGAGACCATTCCTGCCATGTCATAGTTACTTCCTTGCCGTCTACCGTGAGAGTGAGCTCTTCAACGGAAGGATCCCAGCATGCCATTTCATTGATCTGGCCTGCATACTGCTCGGTGTCGCAGTAAACCTGGAAGTTACGGAAAGGATAGAACGCAGCACCGCCCCATGCGCCGTAACCGATTGCGAAGTTACCTGCGGGAACGTCGCCGTAACGGTCTTCAACGGAGCCAACGCCTTCGAGAGTGATCTTGCCGAAGCCGGATCCTTCAACAGCAGCGTTGATGTACTTGTTCATAAGAGCGATCTGATTGTTATCAGCAGAAGTGAGAGCAGACTTGGACCAGCCGATACGGATGGTGATGTCTTCACCTGCGGTGTAGAGGCCTGCATCTACGAGCTCCTGGCAAGCGGTTGCCATGAGAGCCTTAGCTTCAGTAAGGTTGTAACCGGTGATGGAGTCGTATGCTTCCTTGAGAGTTGCATAAGGAGTACCTTCACCGTACTTTACGCCGTAAAGATCGCAGACTGCCTGCATAGCCTCATCAGAGCCTCTGTAGGAGGAGTTAGGATCGTTGTATACGTCGTAGAAGTAGAGGTTGTTCATAAGTGCGTAAGCGGGCTTGTAGCCTTCGGTAGCGGTTACAAACTCAGTACGGTCAACTGCAAGGGAGAATGCCTTACGGAAGTTGTAGTTTGAAAGAACAACGGAGTTGATGTTACCCTTGGAGTTATCCATCTCCTGGAGCATAGAAACGTCTGTGTTGAAGAAGAAGGACATGGTGTAGGTTTCGTCAACCTTGTAGAGCTGTTCGCTCATAGCGTAGTTAACGAGGTCGTCTGCACTGGGAGCCCAGTCGTCAAGGTCACCCTTAAGGAACGCGAGCTTTGCAGCGTCGTTATCCATAACGTTGATAACGATCTTGGTGGTCATGTAGCGCTGTACGTTCTTACCGTCAACGAGGTAAGGAGTGTAGGATACGAGGTAGTCGCCTTCCTTTTCGTAGCCGTACCAGTTCTCATTCTGAACGTAAACGATCTGCTTGTCGTTCTGCATGGACTCGATTCTGTAAGGACCGTAGGACATGGTGGTTTCAGGAGAAGAGTTGTAGTTAGTGGTTACGAGAGTACCGGTGGTGTCCTTTCCTGCTTCGTAGAGATCTTCATATACGAGCCAGGTAGAGGTGCAGGAGGTGAGGAAGTAGTTTTTGTCGAGGTATGTCTGGCATACATAACGAATGGTGTAATCGTCAACCTTGTAGCAGCCTACAACGTCGTAGGTAGCCTCAGGCATCTGAGTACCGGAGTAGAAGTACTGAGCTACGTCAGCTCTGGTTTCGCCCCAAGCTTCAACAGCGGTGATAACGCCTTCCATAAGGTCGATAACTTCGTCGGTTACGGGTACAAAGCCGCCAACTGCCATAGCAGAAAGGGTTTCGTAATCTGCAACGCCGAAGTATGCTTCGCCGTAAGCGTCAACGTAGTCGGAAAGAGCGTATCCGCTGAGCCAATCAAGCGCGGAGGTGAGAGCTACAGCGATGGGCTTGCCATCAGAGGTGGTGTAAGTGCCGTCTTCGCCCTTAACGATGGTTTCGAGGGTTTCAGCACCCATGAGATCGGTATCCCATGCAATGTCTCCGCTATAGTAGTAAGCATTACCGCCTGCTACTGCAGATTCGCCTGCATAGTAGAGGTTAGCGCGGTAGTTCTTCATAGCGGGGTCAAGAAGAGCCTTCATGGAGTAGATGTAGGTGTCAGCATTGATAGGAGTGCCGTTTTCCCACTTAGCATCTTCATTGAGCTTGATCTCGTAAACGTAACCTTCGGTGGTCTCGGAAGCCGACTGGCCTTCGGGAAGTGTTACAGCATACTTGGTGAGATCGTCCTGGTGATCCTTGGTTACGTCCTCGATAGAGGTAGCCATCTCATACACCCACTGGTAGACGCCGTTTTCGGAATCGGAAACCTGCATCGTGCAGAAGGGGGAGCTTACGTAGCCGAGGATAGCGTCATCGGAACTTACTTCCCACGTGTGGGGGTTCCAGTTGGTTCCGAGACTGCTTGCGTAGCTGTTATATGTATAGTTACCGACCTTCGCGTCGCCGCCCTTGTTAGAGCAGGAAACGAAAGCTACGGACAACATACAGAGAACAAGCAGCACGCTCATAAGTCTCTTGAAAGTTGTCATTTTTTTGTTCCTCCCAAAAAAATATAAAAAAATATAATTTAACAGAGCTTAGCTCTCCGTTAACGAAATGATCTGCCCTTCCCCCGTTCCGGCTTAATGATAAGGTTTATTATGATAGGTTCGCAGAACCTATCATAACGGAGGGCGCCCTCCGGCTGCTATTTTTATATAATAACGCATACACAAGGAAAGACAGTTGCGCACCGGTCCGGCATACACTGACCGGGCATCACAATGCGCCATTGAACGACGCGGCAACGCCGTCGTCGTCAAGGAATCGCTTCCCAATAAAAAACAAAATACAAACACCTATACATTTTGATTTTTAATGTTTGTTTATTTTATCATACATCGGTGTAATATTTCAAGTCCCCACAGCACTTTTTCATCTTTTTCACCATATTTCATAACACAAGTCGGACTTTTTCGCCATACTTTGTTCATTTTATCGAACAATATTTTAACACAAAATTTCCCCTCAAAAAAATATTCAACGATATTCACAGTTTTATTCACACATCCTCAGTTTCGCGCCGACAAACAAAAAAAGCTGACGCGGAAAAACCGCGTCAGCCGTTATTGTTTTATGTAGGCGTCATTGCCGAAAAACTCATTCCTCGGGTCTTTCAACTGTGCCTGCTGCGTACACTTCAAACTCAAAGAGTCCGAGTCCGCGGATGGAAGGATCCGTAGGTGCATCTTCAGCATCGACATCGCCGCCGTTTGCTTCATACTCCTTATATTCGGAGAATCTGTAGGTAGCATCCTCCTCTTCGGTGAACTTATAGAGAGTTACCTGAATTGACGTGGTGGTAACAGCATCGAAGAAGGTCTGGTTCATAACGTCATCGAGAACCTCAAGACCAACAGCATTTTCAACGTCTACGTAGTCGCCGTTTTCATCGAGATACTGGATGGTATAGTAGGAAGCAGAGTGGATACCGCCGTTTTCGAGCCAGTATTCACGGGTTTCCTTGTCCTGCCAGAAGAAGAGACCGATACCGTCAACAGTCACAGCCTCGTCCCATTCGTAAGAAATGGTCTCGGATATATCTGCCATGCTCCAGGAGCCGTAAGCGGTACCGTTGGAAACGGAAGCGTAGGTAGCGTCAGGATACATACCGTCGTTAATGGAGCCGGGAGTTTCCCAGGAAGCGCAGTAAGGAGCGTTAACGGTAGCTCTGTTTGCGATGGTCATGCTGTATTCGAATTCATCATTAAAGAGAGAGAAGCGCTTGGTGCCGCCGATGTAGATATCGATGGTCTCACGTTCAACGGTAATGCCGACGGAGGTCCATTCACCGATCTCAACGGGAGCGTAAACACTGGGCGCAACAGCCGTCTTCTCGCCGCCGACTACCTGATAGCAAAGGGAATCGCCATCGTTTCCGCCAACGGAAACGACGAAATAGTTATCAGCATCGGTAACGCAGAAATAAAGATCGATAACTGTGGTGTCGTCAACGGGATACACCTTCATGGAATACTGATAGTAATTCCAGTTGGAGGAACCGAAGGTCACCATAGAAGCGGAAGAGCCCGTGTATCCGAGAGCGTGGTTGGGATCATCCTCATCTTCATCCTCGGTGGGGTCAACAGCAACAGCCCAATCGGCTTCAGCACCCGTAACGTAAGTGAGAACGGGAAGCTCGCCCTCGAGCTCATCGTAGTAGAGCTCCTTCTTATCGGTCTGCTTAGACACAACCTTAAGGTTATCGAAGTAAGCGGAGCCGGACTCAACGCCCACACCGACGCAGCCGCCGTATTTCGCTTCAAAGTCAGGGACATAGTCCTCGTCTTCTTCTTCGGTTTCGGATTCTGCCTCAGTTTCGGTGCCTTCGCCCGTTCCCGTGCCTTCGCTATCGCTTTCTCCGTCAACGGGAGGCAGACTGCCATCGTCGCAGGCAACGAGAGCTGCCAGCATCATAACGGCAAGTAAAAGAGCAAGTATCTTTTTCATGAATAATTCTCCTTATATTATATAGGATATTGCAAGATTATTATACCATATAACCCGCTCCGGTGCAATACGTTTATTAACATTAACTGAATCAAACGCAGCATTTTAACGCAAAAAAGGCTCCCTTTCGGGAGCCTTTTTCGCTCATTCAGGAATTAGTGCTTCTTAGACACGATGTAAGCGCCGGAGCCGATTGCAACGATTGCGAGAGCAACGGTAGCGAAACCGGTCTGAGCAGCTTCTTCGTCTGCTGCGGGAGCTTCGAGAGCGGTAGCTACTTCGTCAGCAGAGAGAGCAGTGTTGTAAACTGCAAAAGTGTCGATGGAGGTGCCTGCAGCGTATTCGCCTTCGCCCCAGTTAGCCTTACCAATCTGGAATACGGGAGTTTCGCCGATGCAGTTTGCGATAGCGAGGTCGAAGCCTTCGGTCTGAGGAACGTTAGCAACTTCTGCGCCGTCAGCATAAAGAACGATGGAGCCGTCTTCAGGAAGAACAACTACGAGCTCAACCCATTCGTCAACCGCGATAGTAGCGGAAGCGGAATTGGGACGACCGTCGGTGTTGTTGTAGCGTTCGATCACAGCACTGCCGTTGAGGAGGCAGCCGATGTAATGCTCAGCCGGCCAGGAGTGAGCCTCTTCAGAGGTGATCTCAAAGCCCCAGTTAGCATCAGTATCGGTGATCTTAACCTTGAGAGCAACGGTCATAGCGGTAACACCGGAAAGATCGATGTCCGCAGTGAGGTAAGTAGCGTCGCCGAGAGTAACAGCGCCGTCAGCGTAGGTAGCGTTGTCGCCGTTTACGGTGAGGCCTGCTTCGTCAGCAGCGTCAAAGGTGTAGTACGCAATCTGTCCTTCGGGAGCAGCAGCGTTTGCAACGGTAGCGAAGCATGCGAGCATAGCAACTACCATTACGAGAGCAAGAATCTTTTTCATAAAAGTTCCTCCATGTTTTTTTGTTTTTGATGAAGCATCAAAACTTTATATCTCATAATAACACCGCATAAAAACTTTGTCAACACTTTATTTACAATTTTGATGCCCATCTAAAAAAAGGCCCCCTTTAGGGAGCCTTTTTTGATCCAATAATTAGTGCTTCTTGGATACGATGTAAGCGCCGGAACCGATTGCAACGATTGCGAGAGCAACAGTAGCGAAACCGGTCTGAGTAGCTTCTTCCTGCATGGTGTAGATAACAACGTTATCAATGGTGGAAGCGAGTGCATAGTCGCCGTAGTGAGTAGCACCGATGGTAACGAGCATTTCGTCAGAGAGGAAGTTTGCGAATTCGGGGTTGTTGGGGAGACCGATGTCAACGCCGTCAACAAGGATGGTAACGGTAGCGCCGGTTTCAGCGGGAACAACGATGAATTCTACAGTGCCGCTCCAGGTGGGAGCATCGTCGGTAACGAGGTCTTCAGCAACGTCGCCGCCCCAAACAACATTGTTGCCGGTAGCGCCTTCGCCGAGGTCACCGGTATGTGCCTGGAAGTGAGTACCGGAACCCTTGTAGTTGAGGTAGTATGCATCGTAGGAGTGCTCGAACTCTTCGCCAGCGAGAGCGAGGAATTCAGCGGACTTGCCGTCTGCATTAAAGAAGGAAGCAACGCCCTGGAACCAGGGAGAACCGCCAACCTTGGTCTTGTCGATGGTAATGTCCATCTTGATCTTGATACCGTTGGTAGCATCAAATACTTCGTCTACAACGAAGCCCATGGTGCCTGCAACGAATGCGCCGTCAACGATAACGCCTTCAGCAACCTCTGCAGCAGCAGCGTTGCACATGAGGTCGTTACCGGGCCAGCTTGCGGTATAGCCCTTGAGGCCTTCGGTGGTGCTGAAATCAAAGCTTGCTTCTTCAACAAACTTCATTTCTGCAGCGGATGTAGCGGTAGCGAAGCATGCGAGCATTGCAACTACCATTACGAGAGCAAGAATCTTTTTCATGAAAAGTTCCTCCAAAATAAATTTTCGTGCCGTCGGAACTTCCCGCCATAAAGGTTTATTATGATAGGTTCTGCGAACCTATCATAACGGAGGGCGCCCTCCGGCTACTATTGTCTATATGATAACACATATAATTGCATTGTGTCAATAAAAAATCAATAATATTGTAACATTTTGACCGCGATTTTGGAATTAGTCGGCAAATTTCCCCTTTCTCGTTGTTTCACTCCTCCGGCAAAGGAAACTTCACCGTCACGCGGAACAGATCATAGTCCGCCGTTACGTCAAAAGTACCTCTCTGAAGCTCCGTGAAGCTTTTGGCGATAGAGAGTCCGAGTCCCGAGCCTTCCGTATGTCGGGAATCGTCGCCGCGAACGAACCTTTCCGTAAGCTCTCCCCCGTCGCGCGTTATCGGCTCGCGGGACACATTCGTCACCGTCACCGTTCCTTCTCTTTCATTTTCTTTAAGAGACAGGTACACCCGCGACCCCGGAAGCGAATATTTCAAAGCGTTGTTCATAAGGTTATCGAAGATGCGCCAGAGAAGCTTGCCGTCAGCCTCCACGGTAACGGGATAGTCGGGCGTTGACACCACGAGCTTAAGATCCGCCTTCGCAAGCTTTTCTTCATATTCGCCCGCCGTCTGTTCAACGAAGATCCCGAGATCGCAGGGCTTAAGCTCCGCTTTAACGACGCCCGACGACGCCTTCGAGGCAGTTACAAGATCCTCCGTCAGCTTTTTGAGTCTCGCGGATTGGCGGTCGAGCACCTCGATATACCCTCTTGCTTCTTCATTTTCCACTCCGCATTTTTTCAAAAGATCCACGTAATTTATTATTGAAGTCAGAGGCGTCTTTATATCGTGGGACACGTTGGTGATAAGCTCGGTTTTGAACATCTCGCCGCGCATCCGTTCCTCCACCGCCGTTGCCATACCGTTTTTGATACTGTTAAGGTCATCGGCGTGACGCTTAAAATCAAAAAGAAGATATTTCGTGTCGATGCGATAGGAAAGGTCACCTTCGGCGATACGCTTGGCGCCCCGACGGAGTATCGTCATATTCCAGGCGGAGAAGCAGAGCCACACCGTTACCGCAAGCCAAAACAGCACGAAAAGGAATATTGCCGCGTCGCTGTTTCCGGCAGCCAGACACGTAATAACGAAGCTTATCACCGTCATGGCGATCGTTGCAGTCAGCGTCCGCCAGAACATGGGAACGCACCGAACGATTTTCACCATCAGCCTCGCTCCCGACTTTATACATTCCCATATCCGGACTACAAGCTTATACCCCAGTCTGAGAAGCATCGCCGTGATATTGTTATCAAGTGCCGTCTTCGTTACGACACGCACCTTCACGGTCATCGACAAAAGAGTGACGAATACGGAATCAACGAAAACGTACACGCCGAGAAGCACGGCGGTAAATATGTCTCCTATGTCGTGGTTGAAGTCGTATATGAGAGCCTCGACAAACACAGCCGCTGCAGCAAAAGCCAGCAGCAGATCAAGAGGGACGCGGTCAAGCATCGTCAGCACGCCGCTTGCGTATCCGTCAAGGGTGAGGCGCTTGCCCGCCGCAGAAACGGCGAAAAGCCACGTCAAAAACGACAGGATCAACGACAAAACGCAGATCACGATGAGCGCGAACCGCATTTCGTAAAGCTTGTCGAGCCAATGCTCCATAAAATAGATCTCGTCGTAACATTTCGTGTTTTTGAGAAGATAAAAACGCACGCTGTATTCACCCTCGCCGTACTCTGCCACGCCAAGCTCATACACAGCGTCAGACTCGGGAACGACACCGGAATAAGACGAATAGAGCATATCTTCCCCGCGCCAAAGCTCAAAATCAAGATTTTTGCGGAACACGGCTTCCTGCATCTGCGCTTTTGCCTGTGAATGTGAGTAATACCCAAGCACATAGCTGTCACGGTAGGCGTTCACTATAAGGTAGGCATTGCCGTAGAGCACGTCCGTCACTGCCATTTCCTTTGCGTTGTCATAGCTTTGTGTATAGAGTCCCAGATCTGCTGCAGCGACGATCCCCAAGACAGATCCAAAGAAAACAGTAAGCGTCACAGCCGCCAGCAGCACTGCCGCAACTCGCGCCCATCTGTAGCATTGAAGTTTTTTCATTTTCATCGGTTCCTTTCCTTAATATTTATGTTTTTATATCAAACACCAACGATGCTTGACAGCTTATACCCCTGCCCCCACACAACGCGAAGATATCTCGGTGAGGACGGATCGTATTCAAGTTTTTCGCGAAGATGACGTATGTGAACGGCAACGGTCCCCTCGCCACCGATGAAATTGCCGCCCCAGACCGCGCCGTAAATGCGCTTCGGCGTCATCAGCTCGTCGGGATGCATCAGAAACAGTTTCAGTATATCGTATTCGGTGGGAGTCAGCGATATAGGCTCGCCGTCTCTCGTAACGGTGTGAGCTTTATCGTCCATCACGATGCCGGAAACGCTGTAAACGCTTTCAAGAGCCTTCACGTCACCGCCGCCAAGCTGCATATAACGACGCAGATTCGCCTTCACCCGCGCCGCAACCTCAACCGGATTGAAAGGCTTCGTTATGTAATCGTCGGCGCCCAGGTTCAGTCCCGCTATTTTGTCCGTTTCCTCGCTTTTCGCCGTCAGCAGCAAAACGGGCACGTTTGAAAACTCACGCAGGCGCCTCATAGCGCGGAGCCCGTCCGTCATCGGCATCATAACGTCCAGAAGCACGAGATGTATCTCTTCCGTTCTCACGGTGCTTATCGCCTCCTCGCCGTCATACGCCTTATAAACGCGGTATCCCTCAGCCGAAAGATATATTTCAAGCGCCGACACTATATCCTTTTCGTCATCGCAAACGAGTATGTTGTACATAGATATCGTCTCCTTTTTCATTTCACGCTTCAATTGTACCACAAACATTATTAAGATAAAATAACCCAAAACCTTAAGATTTGTTTAAGATAATCGTCAAGTTATACCATTGGCAGAGGATTTTTTCTCAATTAGTTTGTTTTTTTATTCATTATCTCACTATGTTAATCTTTCGTTCACAATTTATTAACCTTTTGTAAACGGTTTAGTTGTAAAATTATTTTGTACATCTATCACGATAAATACTTGGAGGTATTTATGAAAAAATTCTTAAGCTTACTGCTTGTAGTTCTCATGCTCGCAGTACCGCTTGCATCCTGCTCCGATCCCGCTGATGACGGCGAGGGCACGGGAGACGCTGCAAACACCGGTACCGGCACTGAAACTTCCGGCACGGGTGACGTTTCTGACGTTCTCGAGATCCCCGCAGAGGACTTCGACGGCTATGAATTCGTAGTTCTCACTCCTACCGTAGTTACGTATAACTACACCGCAACCGATTTTGACGAGCCTTCCGAAGACATGTACGAAAACGCTCTTTATCTGCGTAACGACGCTGTCGAGAACCTCCTCAACATCACCATCACCGAGGTTTCCTCCGGCATCGGCTCCGAAGTTTACACCCTCTTCAAGACTGCCGTTGAAGCTAACACCGGCGACTACGGCGTAACCTTCAACCAGATGGAGTACTCCTGCACCGCTACCGGCGCCGGCCTCTGCTACGAGCTTGACCTGTTCGATTACATCGATCTCGACAAGTCCTGGTGGAACAGCGACTGCACCGAGCAGCTCGCTCTCGGCGGCATGCACTACATGCTCTCCGGCGACATCGCCCTTTCCGACAAGGAATGTATCTGGGCTGTTTACTTCATCAAGGAACTCATTGAAAAGTACAAGGGCCTCGAAGATCCCTACCAGCTCGTTAAGAACAACGAATGGACCTGGGACAAGATGCACGAAATGGCTATGACCGCTACCTCTGACGAAAACGGCTCCGGCGCTCTCGACTCCGGCGACATCTACGGTTTCGTTACACACGGCGAAAACTTCCCTGCAAGCTGGGAATCCGCAGGTCTCACCCTCGCTTCCCTTGACGAAGCAGGCACACCCAAGATCAACTGGAACTCCGAACAGTTCGTTAACGTATTCGAAGATATCGTTGAGCTCATGGGCGACACCGAAAACGTAAACTGGACCACCACCTCCACCGTTTCCGACGCTGTTGCGCACATCACCACCTGCCTTAAGGAAGGTAAGTGCCTCTTCGGAACCGAGGTTATCGCTTTCGTTCGCGACTACCGTGAAAACGAATACGACTTCGGTATCCTTCCTTATCCCAAGTACAGCTCTGACATTGACACCTACTACTCCTATATCGCAGTTAACTCCTGCGTTATGACCGTTGGTAAGGACTGCGCAAGCCCCTACCAGACCAGCATCATTCTCGAAGCTATGGCTGCCAAGGGTTCCGAGATCCTTATGCCCGCTTACTACGAAGGTCAGCTCAAGTCCCGCTACTCCCGTGACGAAGAGTCCGGCGAAATGCTCGACATCATCTTTGCTAACCGTTGCTACGACCTCGGCGTATTCTTCAACTGGGGCTCCGCGTACTCCTCCCTCAAGAGCGTAGACGTTAACCCCGCTTCCCTCTACGCTAAGGTAGAAAAGCAGACCAACAAGCAGATCGAAAAGGCGTTCGAAAAGCTCGGTCTCTAAGATCGATTCTAACGGTTTAGATTTTTATTCCGATAAAGGGAAATACACACGCATCGGCGTGTGTATTTCCTTTTTTTGTTTCTATTGCGAAAATACATTCAGGCACTTCATCGCAAAAAAAGACTACCTCCCGCCCCCTTCGTCATGAATTCACACGACGTTCACACATTATTCATCATTACAGACGCAATATGCTGTATCATTAACAGTAGTAACATAGAATACTTGGAGGTATTTATGAAAAAATTCTTAAGCTTACTGCTTGTAGTTCTCATGCTCGCAGTACCGCTTGCATCCTGCTCCGATCCCGCTGATGACGGCGAGGGCACGGGAGACGCTGCAAACACCGGTACCGGCACTGAAACTTCCGGCACGGGTGACGTTTCTGACGTTCTCGAGATCCCCGCAGAGGACTTCGACGGCTATGAATTCGTAGTTCTCACTCCTACCGTAGTTACGTATAACTACACCGCAACCGATTTTGACGAGCCTTCCGAAGACATGTACGAAAACGCTCTTTATCTGCGTAACGACGCTGTCGAGAACCTCCTCAACATCACCATCACCGAGGTTTCCTCCGGCATCGGCTCCGAAGTTTACACCCTCTTCAAGACTGCCGTTGAAGCTAACACCGGCGACTACGGCGTAACCTTCAACCAGATGGAGTACTCCTGCACCGCTACCGGCGCCGGCCTCTGCTACGAGCTTGACCTGTTCGATTACATCGATCTCGACAAGTCCTGGTGGAACAGCGACTGCACCGAGCAGCTCGCTCTCGGCGGCATGCACTACATGCTCTCCGGCGACATCGCCCTTTCCGACAAGGAATGTATCTGGGCTGTTTACTTCATCAAGGAACTCATTGAAAAGTACAAGGGCCTCGAAGATCCCTACCAGCTCGTTAAGAACAACGAATGGACCTGGGACAAGATGCACGAAATGGCTATGACCGCTACCTCTGACGAAAACGGCTCCGGCGCTCTCGACTCCGGCGACATCTACGGTTTCGTTACACACGGCGAAAACTTCCCTGCAAGCTGGGAATCCGCAGGTCTCACCCTCGCTTCCCTTGACGAAGCAGGCACACCCAAGATCAACTGGAACTCCGAACAGTTCGTTAACGTATTCGAAGATATCGTTGAGCTCATGGGCGACACCGAAAACGTAAACTGGACCACCACCTCCACCGTTTCCGACGCTGTTGCGCACATCACCACCTGCCTTAAGGAAGGTAAGTGCCTCTTCGGAACCGAGGTTATCGCTTTCGTTCGCGACTACCGTGAAAACGAATACGACTTCGGTATCCTTCCTTATCCCAAGTACAGCTCTGACATTGACACCTACTACTCCTATATCGCAGTTAACTCCTGCGTTATGACCGTTGGTAAGGACTGCGCAAGCCCCTACCAGACCAGCATCATTCTCGAAGCTATGGCTGCCAAGGGTTCCGAGATCCTTATGCCCGCTTACTACGAAGGTCAGCTCAAGTCCCGCTACTCCCGTGACGAAGAGTCCGGCGAAATGCTCGACATCATCTTTGCTAACCGTTGCTACGACCTCGGCGTATTCTTCAACTGGGGCTCCGCGTACTCCTCCCTCAAGAGCGTAGACGTTAACCCCGCTTCCCTCTACGCTAAGGTAGAAAAGCAGACCAACAAGCAGATCGAAAAGGCGTTCGAAAAGCTCGGTCTCTAAGATCAACATAATAAAACCGGCAGATCTCTCTGCCGGTTTTTGTTTTCCCAAAAAGTCATCCCCCTCCCGATCGTCAAAACGCGACAAAGGCTTCCTTCCGCTGATTTTCAATCTTTTTGAAATTCTATTCACATATTTGAAATATTATTTTCACAATATTGATGATTAGTTTTATTTTCGTTCACATATTGCCGCCTGTGATGCTGTATCATTAAATTGTACAGTTATAACAAAAACATTGGAGGTAATTATGCGAAAATTATTAAGTTTACTGCTCGTGCTTCTTATGATCACGGTTCCGCTGGCAGCCTGCTCCGATCCCGCTGACGGCGGCGAGGGCACGGGCGACGTTGCAGACACCGGTACCGGCAGCACGGAGACTGAAAACGCCGATACTCAAAAGGACGTTCTTGAGATCCCCAACGAAAAGTTTGACGGTATGGCATTCACCATACTCACCCCCGACATACTTACATACAATTACACTCTCTGCGACTTTGACGAGCCCTCAGACGATGCTTACGAACAGGCAGTCTACGAGCGCAACCGTGCGGTTGAAGATCTCCTCGGCATCGAGATCAGCGAAGCCACCGCGTCAATGGGCGAGTCTGTTTACAATCTTTTCAAGACCGACGTTGATGCAAACACTCAGGACTACAACATCTGCTTTAACAATATGAGCTACTCCGCAACAGCGGTAGGTTCCGGATACTGCTATCCCATCGAAGAATTCGACTATATCAACCTCGACAAAGCCTGGTGGAACAGCGACTGCACCGATCAGCTCGCTCTCGGCGGATTACACTATATGATTTCCGGCGATATCGCCCTTTCCGACAAGGAATGTATCTGGTGCGTATACTTCACCAAGTCTATGATCGAAAATGCAGGTCTCGAAAGTCCCTACGACCTCGTCAACAACAACGAGTGGACCTGGGATAAGATGTACGAAATGGGCAACATAGTCAAAGAAGACGTTAACGCAAACGGAGTTGCCGACAGCGGCACCGATATTTTCGGCATTGCAGGTCACAGCGAAAACTATCCCGCATTCTGGCAGTCTGCAGGTCTCAAGTTAGTTGAGATCGACAAAGACGGCGTTCCCGCCATTGCCTGGGGTTCCGAGGCTTTCGTAAACGCCTTTGAAAAGCTCGTTCTCATAATGGGTGACACCGAATGCTACGATAACTCCAATCAGGCGCGTCTCATTTTCCAGGAAGCAAGAACCCTCTTTGCGACCGAGGTCATCGCTCACGCCCGCGGCTTCCGCGAAAACGAAGAAGATTTCGGCATCGTCCCCTTCCCCAAGCAGAACTCCGATCAGAAGCGTTACTATTCCTACATAGCCGTTTCCTCCTGCGTTATGACCGTTGGTCTTAACTGCGAAGATCCCTACACCACCAGCATCATCGTTGAAGCCATGGCTGCAAAGGGATCCGACTATCTCATTCCCGCCTACTACGAGGGTCAGCTCAAGTCCCGCTACTCCCGTGACGAGGAATCCGGCGCAATGCTTGATATCATATTTGAGCAGAGAAGCTACGACCTTGGCGTATTCTTCAACTGGGGTTCCGCATACACCACCCTTCAGGACGTAAATGCGAGTCCCGCCACCCTCTATGCCAAGCTTCAGAAGTCTATAAACAAGGCGATTGAAAAGAGCATGGAAAAGCTCGATATTTTCGGCTGATGATCTAATAAAACGAAACGGCGGTGACCACACCGCCGTTTTTTCTTTTATAATGTATGTCGCATAGCACTGCAAGCATTGTTTGCATGCAATCAGCAGGCCAAAAACGGGCAAAAAGCGGAGATATCAAGAGATTTTGCGAGAAAAGTCGGGTGTAAATTAAAATTTTATAATATTTTTTTGAAAAGTGTATTGACAAGCCTGATACCCCGTGTTATAATTTCACTCGCGCGGCCGGAGAGGTACGCTCTCTTTTCCGTGCAACAAAACAGTTTTTTATTAAATCAGATATTCATCGGAGGAATCACAATGTCGACCTACATGGCAAAAAAAGAGACGGTTGAACGCAAGTGGTACGTTCTCGATGCAGCAGGCAAGCCCCTCGGCAAGACCGCTGTTGCAGCAGCCACCATCCTTCGCGGCAAGCATCGTCCCGAATTCACGCCTCACGTTGACTGCGGCGAATACGTTATCATCGTAAACGCTGAAAAGGCAGTTCTCACAGGCAACAAGCTCACTCAGAAGTATTATCGTCACCATTCCGGTTACATCGGCGGCCTCAAAGAGGTTCAGTACAAGACCCTTATGGCGACCCGTCCCGAGCTCGCAATGCGTCTCGCAGTTAAGGGCATGCTCCCCAAGAACTCCATCGGAGCTAAGTCCATCAACCGTCTGCACGTATACCGCGGTGCCGAGCACAAGCAGCAGGCTCAGAAGCCCGAAGCTTACGAAATATAATAGGAGGACGAATAAATGTATACCAGCGCTAAACCTTATTTCTACGGCACCGGCAGAAGAAAAAGCTCCGTTGCTCGCGTTCGCATCGTTCCCGGTTCCGGTGTTGTAACCATCAACGGCCGTGACATCGACGATTATTTCGGCCTCGATACCCTCAAGCTCATCGTTAACCAGCCCTTCGCTGTTACCGATACCGAAGGCAAGTTCGATATCATCGCTCTCGTTCGCGGCGGCGGTTATTCCGGACAGGCAGGTGCGATCCGTCACGGTCTCGCACGCGCTCTTTGCCAGGCAGACGAAAGCTTCCGCAGCCCCCTCAAGAAGGCAGGCTTCCTCCGTCGCGACCCTCGTATGGTCGAGAGAAAGAAGTACGGTCTCAAGAAGGCTCGCCGCGCAAGCCAGTTCTCCAAGAGATAATTACGTCCCGAATGGGATACTTCAAAAAAGCGTTGCTCCGGCAACGCTTTTTTATTTTTTCAAGTGCGGCGATGGCGGTATTTATTTTCGCGTGTCATTATGCTATAATGTAGCTGTAAAGTCCCCGAATCGGAGGTGTCACTATGAAATCAAAGCAGAACGACCACCCTATTGCCGACCTGACCGTAACGGTTGTGTCCCTTCTCGCAAGCGTTTCCGTTATCATATTCGGAATACTGCAGATATTCGGCATCCGGGACCGTGCCATCAACGTTTGTATGCCTCTGATGGGAATAACGCTGCTGTGCCAGGCTTATATCCAATGGAACAAAAGCC